>JAGQHJ010000129.1 GCA_020431915.1 Cyanobacteria bacterium HKST-UBA04
CCCCAAGATGGTCAACCTCTGTCTAGGAGGGAGAGGATTCGGTGGTTGAGCAAGCTTGCTGCGTGGCCTGCTTGGCGGCGCGCCAGAGTTGGTCCAGGGTATCAAAATCCAGACTGTCGAGCCCGTCCAGATCGCAGTCGGGGAACTGCTCCCGTATCAAGGTCTCCATAGCCCGGTAACGGGTCATAAACTTGTTGGTGGCCCGGTGCAGGGCCACTTCCGGGTTGACGTCTATAAAATGGGCCAGGCTGACGGTGGCAAACAGGCAGTCGCCCAGCTCATCCTCCAGCTTGTCCGGGGCGCCGCCGTGATCAATTTCGTGGCGGAGCTCGTCATACTCCGACAGCACGCATGACCAGAGGGATTCAAAATGGGGCCACTTGAACCCGGCCTTCACCGCTTTGCGCGAGGCCTTGTCTGCGCGCATCAGGGCCGGCAGGCCGTTGGGAACGGAATCCATGAGGCTTTTGGGGGCCGCTTCGCCCTGATCAAGCTTTTCGCGGGCCTTGATGGCTTCCCAGTTGGCCGTCACTGCCTCGGCATCTTCAACCTTGACGGCCTCATCCTCGGCAAACACATGCGGGTGGCGCCGAATCAGCTTATCGGCAATACCCTGCGACAACGAGGCAAAGGTAAACTGCCCGGCCTCGCTGGCCAGTTGCGCATGCAACGCCACCTGCAACAGCACATCACCCAGCTCTTCTTCCAAATGACCCGACTGCCCCGCTGCCATGCCCGCCATCGCCTCCACGGCTTCATAGGCTTCCTCAAGCATGTAGGGCCGCAACGACGCGTGGGTTTGCTTCAAATCCCACGGACAGCCCCCGTCTGGGTCTCTGAGCGCAGCCACCACGGCCAGCAGGCGGTCGAGCCCTTCGAGCCGTTCGAGGCGCTCGCGCAGTTGTGTTCTTGAAACGGGTACCATCATAGGGCGTTGCACAGCATAGGGCGTTGCACGTGTTTCCTTTGTTTCCTTTGCTTCCTTTCAAGCGCCAGCCGAGAGCCGGTCCAGCCGTCATCACGCATGACCAGTTTTAAACAGTACCAGTATACGTGGCCCAAGCCCTGGCACGAAACCTCCCTCATATCAGGGCCCGTATTATCCGCCCCCCTGCCAACCGGATGACCTGCTCGGTTGATTGTGTCATTATAATGAGCCGGACGCTGGCATGGGACCCTCCCCTCCCCACGCAAGCCACCAAGCGGCGTCCCCGTTATTATTCGTCTGCCCCCGCCATTTGCCCACCCTATGATTACCGAGCAAGACTGCCAGGCCTTTAAGAAAGCCCTTGAAAACGCCAAAACGGTGCTGTTAACCCCGCACGTGGGGCCCGACGGCGACGCGCTGGGATCCATGATGGGCCTGTACTTTACCCTGACACGGCAGTTCAGCCATTTTGATCGCGTCGACCCCGTGATGACCGGCACCGTTCCAAAGTTGTTCCACTTCCTGCCGGGAGCCGACCAGATTAAAAACGCCGAAACCGATGCCCTGCTCGATCAGTACGATCTGGCCATCAGTGTCGACTGCGGCGCCATTGAACGCCTGGGCGCCGCCCAGCCCCATTTCAGCAAGGCAACCTGTGCCATTAATATTGACCACCATGTCAGCAACAACCGCTACGGCACCCTTAATATTATTGACGAAACCGCCAGCGCCAGCGGCGAGGTCGTAGCCGACCTGCTTAACGGCAACGGCATTGCCATGGACGCCGACACGGCCAACAACCTGTTTGTGGCCATCCTCACCGATACCGGCGGGTTCAAGTACAGCAACACCACGGCCAAGCTCTTCGGCCTGGCTGCCCAGCTAACCGAAGCCGGGGCCAAGCCCGAGCATATTAACCGGCATTTATATGGCGAGGTGCCCAAGGCCCAAACCATGATGCAAGCCCACGCCGTGGCCCAGGCCCGCTTTAATGCCGACAATGCCTTGTGCTGGACGCTGGTTAGCCGCGAACTGCTGAACCGCTTCGACGCCCAGGACGAACATGTGGAAGGCCTTGTCGAGCTGTTGCGCGAAATGCAGCCCGTCAAGCTGTCGGCCGTGCTCAAGGAAACCGTGTCGGGGCATACCAAAATTAGCTTACGAAGCGACACCCCCCTGATAAACGTGGCCGATATTGCCGCCCGCTGGGGCGGTGGGGGGCACAAAATGGCTGCAGGCGCCACCATTGACGTGCCGCCTCAAACCTTCGAGAACGATTTGATTCCGGTTCTCGAAGCGGCACTCAAGGCCCTTGTTTAAGCTTTATTGCTTTTCCATCGGCTCCCATATAGGCGGCAACCGGGCTTTATGGTATGGTAACGAGCCTTAAAACTACGTATTGACCCGTATTAATAGGGCGTTTTTATCCGTTTGCCATGACTGTTATGGGTGATGTTTGTCCAGGTTTACCGCCTTTTGGTGGGTTTCTTAAATCCATCGGGCCACTGCATTTAGCCTTAAAAGCCTTTCCCAGCGGCTTTAATGGCGGCGTCAACCCCTTGAACCCAAAGCAGTTTATATTACTTAACATTTTAGCAATGCCATGGCTTGAGGGGGCTTATATAGGTATCGCAAAGCTTAAACCCAAACGAGGAGAACATACATGTCGCAAGTAGATGCAATTAAGACGTTTGGCGGGGGGAACCGCACAAGTCAGTTACATGCTCAATCCAGTCAACTGAACCGTTTTGGTGCAGCCAGCGTTAGCGGCGCACCTGCTGTCAGCTTTGGTCGCAACAGCGACCACTTTAGCGGTGGCGCACCCAGCCAAAGTGGCTTTTTAGGTGATATTTTCAAAAGTATCGGCTCCTGGATCATCTGGCCGTGGAACTGGTTTGGCGGCGGCAGCAACAGCACCGACCAAAGCGCCCACGACACGAGCTACCATGCCCCACCGGTACAGGAAGCGCCCAAGCCACAGCCGGTTCACACCTCGCACCCGGCCCCGGTTCGCGAAGACGTCGAAACCGAAGAAAAACCGGCCCAACGCACTCCTGCGCCCGTCGAGCCGGATCCCGTGGAGCCGCCGGCCCCGGCTGAAACAACCAAGCCGGTTCAGCCTGCAGCCAAGGAAACCCGTGCCGACAACGGCGATCGCCACCTCGAAATGCTCGACGTGGTCAACCGGGTTCGTGCACTGGATAATAAGACATTGACGTCCATTATCTTCAACGGCAACAGCCAAATTGCGGCTGCCAGTCCCAGTGCCGTTACCGCCGAACAAAAAGCCGCCGTGGCCAAGGCCCTTAATATTAGCGAAGCCGAAGCCATGCCCGTCATTATGATGGTACGCAGCCTGATGGCCATTGCCACGGCCCCCATCGAAGCCAAGGGTGGGGCCCATCAAAACTCTGTGAGTGTTGACCCCGTGGCCACCAACCCGGCTGCTGCCAAGGCCGCCATTAAGTCGCGTCTGGATACCTTGTTTACCCCCAGCGGCAAACAGAGCTTAAGCCAACGCATCGACGACACCAAGCTGACCGCCATGGCCAACGCCTGTGTTGCCCGGGCCACCAACAGGGACTACGCCATTACCGGCGACAACCAGGTGCCCTTTGCCAAGCTGGTTCACCAGGTTACCGATATCCTGGCCGATCACGCCGGCCAGAAAGACGACGGCAAAATTGGCAAAGACACCCTGCAGCGGCGTCAAGACGCCATCAGCTTTGGGGAAGACACCCCGCTGTCGGTTCTCTACAAATTCTCGGCCTCCTCTGCACCGTATACTACAGGAAGCGCCGGGGGCATTGCCACCACCGTGCCCGGTGTCACCCAGGCCGATACCTCCATTGTCAGCCGCCTGTACGCCAACCGCTCGCAGGATTCGCAAGAGGTGCTCATCAGCGATAACCGGCCCGAGTACGGCGCTGAACATGCCAAAAAGGCCTACGAGTTCCGCTTCTACGAAGCCTACTTCAGAGACGCACAGCCTGCCGGCCAGAAAACACCCGACAGCAAAAAGCTCAAGGCCCTCAAGGTCCAAATGGCCCGTCACGTCCTGGGCAATATTATTCGCGACAGCAAGGGCGATACCACCACCACGTCCGACACCATTATCGGCGACGACTACAAGCTGACACGCGGTACCAACAGCCGAAAATACCAGGCTGCCGCCCAGCGTGCCCAGGAAATCGTCGAGCAAGCCATTACCCGGTTCCAGGAAGTGGGCCGTGGCAAAACCGCTGCCGAATTCGAGCCTTTCAGCAAGCGCATCGACTCGGTTCGCAACGACTACGCCCAAGCCCTGAAGGTATTTGACGATACTACCATTGCACCCGGCGACGCCATGAAAACACACAAGCAAAAGCAAAATGCCACGCGGGCGTTCCTGATTGCCATGTTAACCAACACGGCCCCCGAAGGGGTACCGGGCGTCAAAGCCGA
>JAGQHJ010000130.1 GCA_020431915.1 Cyanobacteria bacterium HKST-UBA04
TACCTCTTTGGGGGGGATTCGACCCAGACCTTTGTTTTGGCCATGATGCTCGGGATTGCCGTGGGGACCTACTCAAGCATCTTTGTGGCGGGCTGCATGCTGGCCTCTTGGCGGCAACGGTCTGAAGAGGCCCAACCGCAGGCAGCATAAGCGTCTTAACCCTAGTTTAATAATCCTGAAAAGCCTTGTTTTAAGAGGGTTTTTAGGATTATTTGCTGTGCTGCCGAAGGATATCCAGGCAATTTCCATAATATATTGTTTTTATTAGTATAAGACTTTATTTTGCGACTACTTTGCGATAATTGAGGTTTATATTATGAGTTTTCCCATCGGCAGCAACCCTTTAGCCTATTTAGCCCAAGGTCCCCAGATGGGCGGCGGTGGCAGCCCCTATGGTGGCGATCCCTTTGGCGGCCTGGGTGCCCTGTTAGGCGGCGGGGGTGGCAGCCCCTATGGCGCCGACCCCTTTGGCGGTATGGGTAGTATCTCCGGCTATCCTGGCGGCGGTAATCCCTATGGCGGCATGGGTAGTATTTCCGGTTATCCTGGCGGTGGTAATCCCTATAGTGGCCCAGGTGGTTATCCTTATGGTGGCCCAGGCGGCAATCCCTATGGCGGCGGTGGTAACCCCTATGGCGGCGGCGGTGACCCTTTTGGCGGTTTCGGCCAGGTTGGCCAGTTGATGGGCACCATGGTAACCCTGCTAACCCAAGCCTTACCGTTGTTACAGCGGTTGGTTATGGGCGGAGGCCAGCCACAACCCGGGGGCTATTACCCTGCCAACTGGGCATACCAAGGCCAGCCACAACCCGCACCTTTGCCAATATTGCAGCCGCCACCGCCATCCACAGGTAATAATGGCCTGCCTGGTGTTTTAGCGGGTCAGGAAATGCCGGATCAGTTGGCTCAACTGCTTCAAGGCTTTTTGAACGTCGCATAAGCTCAAAATAGAACTAATCATCCCCCTTTTGGCCACTTGCCAGAAGGGGGATTGTTTGTCTCCATGTAACAGGATGTAAAGACTCTGGCGAGAGAGGCAATCCGGCTTAATAAATTGTTTTTATATATAAAAGAGAGCATAATATCCCTTCCCCCATCAAAGGATTTGAACGGTTATGAATTTTTTCCCATCGGTACAGGCCAGCGTGGGCAATGCCCCGTTAGGGTATCTGCCCGGCCAGCAACAGGTAAATTACCAGTCGGACTTTGGCTATGCCCAGCCCATGGGTGTGCTGCCTATTGATATTCAGCCGATGGGGGTTATGCCCATCGATTTTCAGCCGCCGCAACCGGCCCCCTCGCCTTACAACCCTTACCCCACCCCAACCCCCAGCCCTTATCCAAATCCCTACCCCAATCCGGGTGGGTTTGGGCAAATTGGACAACTGGTGAACCTGATGCGCCAAGCCATTAGCCTGTTGCAGCAGTTGGTGAACCGTAATCCGTATTATCCGCCGTCACCGCCGCCGTATAATCCCTTCCCGCCGTCGGTGCCGCCATACAACCCCAACCAACCCATTTTCCAGCCCCTGGGCGTTATGCCCATCGAGCAACCCGTTGCGCCGGCCCCTACCAGCACGACACCGGACGACTTCTTGGCCAACCTGCTGAGAAACTTCATTAACCCGGCTGTTTAATTGATCGTGTCATGGGTCGTATAACCGGTTTGTGCCCCTCAGGGCCGTGTGTTGTTTTGGCCTCTTGAGAGAAGACGCCCAAAGGGCTTCTCTTGCGGGTAATCTCGTCAAGATGGTGTATACCGTGCTGGCCGGTTCTGGCCGATACGTCGAGCAAGCGAATAACCCGTTCTTTTTGGCGCCTAAGGAGATGCCCCCTGACCCATGCTTGATAGGTTGTTGACCCCTACCATTACGCCGGATTGGCAGGAGTGGATGGCTGACTGCCTGATGATGCAAGTGGCCCGGGAGGATATTGAGGCGTTTATGGTGGCGCAGGGTTTTGGCCAGCGTCAGGTACAGCGGCACCTGCTGGCCATGGAAACCCATCCGTTTGTGCTGGCCGGCACCAAAATCGCCCGGAAGATGAAGCGCCGGGATTGGCTGCTCGATATCTACCAGCGGGTGATGGAGCAAAGTGGCGAATTTGACGAGATTGAAGTGCGCGACACCATTGACCGGCAGACGTTTTACAAGCATTACTTTGCCGTCAACCGGCCCGTCATCCTTAAGCAGCAGGTCAAGGACTGGCAGATTCTAAAACGCTGGACGCCGCAGTACTTTAAGACGGCTTACGGGGATCGGCAGGTGCAAATGGTGCGGATGACCGAGGATTTTCACCGCTACCACCACCACTGCACCATGGCCGAATTCGTCGATGTCATTGAGTCAGGCCCGGCCAACGACTGGTATATGAGTAACGCCAACATCGAGCATAATGACGAGACCCTCGATGATCTCTTTCATGAAACGGACAAGCTGCCGGAACTGCTCGACCCCGAAGGCTTCCGAAACCATGGGTATGTACTGCTCGGGCCGGCCGGCACCATTACCGACCTGCATTACGATCTGGCCAATGCCTTCTACGTGCAGATTTACGGCCGAAAATCCTTCAAGGTCATTTCGCCCCATTATCTGGACAAGGTGTATCCGTACCGGAACTTCCTGAGCCGTGTGCCCCTTGAAGACGGGGTAGAAGGCGTCGATGCGCAGAAGTTTCCGTTGTTTAAGCAGGCCAAGGTTCATGAGTTTGTACTGGAACCCGGCGATGCGTTCTTCCTGCCGGTCGGGTGGTGGCACTGGGTTGAGGCGCTCGACACCAGCATCTCGATGTCTTTTCCCAATTTTTATACCCTGCAACGCTACCAGCAATACTGGGATATTGCCGGGCGCCACCCGCTGATTGACGACTAGAAAACCGTTTCGCGCTTTTTAGGCGGTCACCGAGAGCAGCGCTTCAATGTAGGCCCGGCCCTTGTCGGTCAGGGTAAACTGGCTGGCCGGGGCCCGTCCGGTTAGGTCGGGGACAAGGGTGACGTAGCCGGCTTCGATACTTTCTTCGAGCGTGCTGTGGTTGGCTGGTTCGTGGCCGGCGTCGGTGAGCTGGGTGCTCAGTTCCTTGAGGGTAAAGTTGTCTTTTTCGATGACGTCGGTCATGTAAAAGGCGGCCAAAATCACCAGGTCATGAACCGATTCAAGCTGGTTACCAACCAGGGCGCACATGTCGTCAAAGGATTCGACATACACCGTTTCCTCTTCCTGCGCCGGTAAGGGGGTAGCGTCTTCCGAGTCGATCGGGTTGGCCATCAAGGGGCCCGACGACGAAGGCATACTGTCGGCATAATCCTCAAGCACCGTTTCCTGATCGAACATGGTGGCCTCGGCCGGGGGCGAACTGTTGGGTGGAACGGCTTGTTCAACAGCCGCCATGTCGACGGCCATGTCGGCAGGTGGGGAGGCGGGCATGGGCAATGGCAGCTGTTGTTGATCCAGCTGGTCTTGAAACGCATCGGCAAAGGCCGAGGCCGGTACGGTCGGTAGGCTGCTGCCGGGCAAAGAGGTGGGCGGGTGACCTTTGGCGTTTAAGTCCGATTGAAGCAGGCTGATGAGTTCGTCAAAATTTTCATCCGGCTGCAGGGGTTCCTCTGGGGCTTGTTGGGGGGTCAACGCCGCCGGGATATGGTAGTCGTCGTCATCGCCGTCCTCATTACCCTCGTTGTGATGACGGCCATGGTCAGTGACCAGGGGAGGCTGAGCGTTATGCCCACCGGGGTTGGTGTCCATGCCCATTTCCATGCCCATTTCGGCGGCAGTGCCGGGCCACAGATCCGACAAGGGATCCGCTGCTTCTTCGGAATCTTCGTCACGCTCGGGTTCGTCCACCTCGTGGGGCGTTCCCATGCCCACACTATCCATGTCGTCGTCTAGGTCATCCGCGTCTGACGTCGTATCCGAAGGCAGCACGGCCAGGTTCAAATCCAGGCTGGGGGTGTTTACAGGCGGCGGGGTGAAGGGCAGTTCGCTGGTCGAGGCCATGTCGTCGTGGGCAGGCGAGGCCAGGGCATCGAGTAGCAGTTCGTCCGGCGATTCAAAGGCGTCTTCAGGTGCCGGCTCAAAAGGTAGGCTGATCCGCCCTTTCTCTTTGACCGGTTCTTTGGCTGGGTTTGGGTCGACTGTCAGGGGTGAAACCGGCTCGGGCTCGACTGTGGTCGTTATGTCGACAGGCAAGGTGTCGGTTGTGGTTTCTTCATCCAGACTGGTCGAAGCGGGACTG
>JAGQHJ010000131.1 GCA_020431915.1 Cyanobacteria bacterium HKST-UBA04
GGCACTGGTTGCTCGAACTGCTTAAGCTGGGCCATGAGGTGCATGTGGTGACTCGGTGCAACAACCGCAGCAATATAGAGGCGGGGCTGCAGTGCGTGGCCGGTGCCGACAGGGCCCGGTTCTACTATGTGGACTTGCCGTCATGGGCCTTGTTTTGGAAGCGGACCCAGTACCTGATTAACCTGTATTACCCGGTTTGGCAATGGTTGGCGTATCGTAAGATGAAGTCGGTTCACCGCCAACAGCCCTTTGATTGTGTGCACCATATTACCTTTGGGGTGTTCCGGCATTTTTCCCTGATGGGGCGCCTGGGCATTCCCTTTGTGTTTGGTCCGGTGGGTGGCGGGGAAGCCACCCCGGGTCCCTTGAGGAAACATTACCCTCTTGGCGGGCGGTTTGCCGATTGGCTGCGCGATCGGCTGAACGACACGGCCCGGATTAACCCGTTTTTGTGGCAAACCTATGCCCAGGCCAGCTTGATATACGGCAAAACCAACGAGACGGTGAACTGGGTGCCCCAACGGTATCGCCACAAGGCCCACCAGTTGATCGAAATCGGCTTGGACCCCAGTTTTGTAGCCCCGGCCCCGAAACCCTATGATGGCCAAGAGCCTTTTAAACTGCTATACGTAGGCCGCTTGTTGTTTTTAAAGGGTCTGCCGCTGGGCTTGGACGCCTTTAAGGCCTTGCTGGCGGTTAAGCCCGATGCCTCCCTGACTCTGATAGGCCGCGGGCCGGAACGTCAGCGGCTTGAGGCCCATGTTCAGCGCCTGGGCATTGGGGCGCATGTTGAGTGGATTGACTGGGTGGCCCACGACGATCTGGCTGGTATTTATCGGCAGTACCATGCCTTCCTGTTTCCAAGCCTGCATGATTCGAGCGGCAATGCCCTGCTCGAAGCCATGGGCAGCGGGCTGCCGGTGGTGTGTTTTAACCTGGGTGGCCCCGGTGTGATGGTAACCAATGCATGCGGCCGTGTGGTGCCCGTACAGGCCCTTGATGGCCGATACCTGGATGAGGCTACCGTCACGAAAGGCATGGCCCAGGCCCTTATCGAATTGGCAACCCACCCTGATTTGCGCCACCAGTTGGCGTGTGGGGCCATTGTGCAGGCCAAAAAACTGAACTGGGCGTACCCGGTTCGTCAGGTATACGAGCTCGATTTACCCGCCGTGCTTGCCGAAACAATTAGTTAGCGGTTAAACCGAGGGGGTGGCCAGGCGTTGTTCCACTTCGGCCTTGTACCAATCAACCGTGGGCTTCAACCCGGCCTCGAAAGGCACCTTGGGGGTATAGCCAAGCTGCTGTACCTTGGTAATATCCGGGCAGCGTCGCAGGGTTTGACCTTCGGGCATGGGGCCCGGTACCAGGGTCATTTCCCGACCCAGGGTACCGAAGAGCAACCGGGCCACTTCGGCAATGGTTAACTCCTCGTTCGTGCCAACGTGATAGGTTTCGCGGTGGCGGCCATGCTCGATGATGGTGATAATGCCATCGACTGCATCGCTGATGTAATTGAAGGCCCGGGTTTGGCTGCCGTCCCCCTGGATTTCAAAGGGCACGGTGCCGCTGGGGTGTTTCTGGCAGTGCTCAACGGCTCGTTCCACCAATTGGGGCAAGACATGTTCCCAGCCCATGTCGGGCCCGTATACGTTGTGAGGGCGAAATAGGGTGACTTGGTCCATGGCCTTGCCGTAGTTGAGGGCAATCAGTTCACTGATGAGCTTGCTGCCGGCATACGAGTAGCGGGGGTTCTGGTTGTCCGGAATGACCATGGGCACCGTTTCGGGGGTGGGGATAACCGGCGGGCTTTGGTAGACTTCCGAACTGGAAGCCACAATAAGCCGGCCAATGCCGTTGGCCTGGCATGCGTCCATCACGGCCAGCATGCCCCGAACGCCAATGTCGAGTACTTCCTGCGGATGGTTGTAAAAATTCTCGGTCCCGTTTAGTGCGGCCAGGTGGGCCACGATGTCGACCCCTTCGGCGGCACGGGTTACTTCATCGGCCCGGCGCACATCGGCTTCAATTAATTCGATGTCGCCGCTGATGTCGGCCAGCCGATGCGGCATGCCTCGGCGGTGGTTATCCAGTACACGGACTTCGTAACCGTGTTCAAGAAGGCTGCGGACGAGGGCGGAGCCGATAAAACCGCTGCCGCCGGTAACGAGAATCTTCATTATGCAGATTGCCTTGTCGGGGTGGTTGCCTGATGGACGGCCATGGCTTCGCGCATCCGTTTGGCCTGCTCTGTGGCGCAATGGTTGCCCAGGCTGGCATACAATACGTGGTCGGCCAGATCCAGTTTTTCGTGATCAAAGAGGTTCCAGAAATCGTAAATAATGCTGGGGGTCTGCATCTGTCGGCTCAGGTACCCCAGCGGCAAGCTTCGGAAGCTTTGGTGGTTGTTGTGGATGACCACAATACGGGACGAATTGAAGGCCTGCTCGATGGTTTGTACGGGCTTAAGGCCAAAAGCCTCGATGTCGGCTGCCGAGACAACGGCGTCGTAGCCTTGCAAGGCGGCATTGGGAAAACACAGACGCAATTCGTCGATTAGAAACGTGGCCGTGGTACCCCGTAAGTCGTCGGTTTCGGGGGCCCCTTTAAAGGCCAAGCCCAGAATGCTAATGGTTGTCGGGTCAATTCCCATTTCGTCTGCCCGGTTTTTAATGAAGCGGGCACACACAGCCGGCTGCTCTTCGTTGATGTGACGTGCTGCCATTGTGATTTTGGGGTAAACGTTGAAGGGGGCCATGCTTTCCATTAACAGATAGCTGTCTTTGCTTAGGCACGGGCCGCCGACCAAGCCCGGGCTGGGCATGTTGTTGCGGGGGTAATGGAAGTTGCCGGCATTAATCACCTCGCCAGCCGGAATGCCTGCGGCGTCGCACAGGCTGGCCACTTCGTTGGCATAGGCAAAGTACAAATCGCGTTGGGTGTTGTCCACCATCTTGACCATCTCGGCTACTTCCAGCTCGCTGACCTTGATGACAATGGGGGTGATGAACTGGAACAGCTCGGAGGCCCGTACGAGTGATTCGAAGTTGTAGCCGCTGACAATCTGGGGCAGATAGCGCAGTTCTTGCAGGGCCTTGCCTTCGGTGGTGCGTTCAGGGCAGAAGGCCAGGTGGAAGGACTTGCCGGAGGCCTCCAGAATGGGGGCCACGATGTGCCGAGACGTGCCCAGCTTGACGGTGGAGCGAAGCACAATTAGGCTGCCGTCGGGCATTTTGTCAGCCAGCTCCGTGGTGGCGGCTTCGATAAAGTCCATGCGGGGCTTGTTGTTGTCGCCCAGCGGGGTGCCTACCGTAATGATGTAGACTGTCGAAGGGCTGTCGTCGGGCAGCTGTTGGTAAATATCAAGACGACCGGCGGCTTGCATCTCCTGCAGCATGGTGTCGATGTCCGGTTCGTAAAAATGGGCATGGCCGGCTTTTAGCTGGGCCACAATGTCGGCGCGTTTTTCAATTCCCGTGACGTGGAAACCGATTTTGGCCAGGGTAATGGCCAGGGTAAGGCCCACATAACCAAGCCCCACCACACACACGTGTTGATCCTGGCCAAGGTATTGGATGTGTTGTTTCACGGTACAAAATGCCTTTGTTGTGTTGGACGTTTTTGGGGCGACGCCGTTGCCTGGGGCCCGTTCTGGGCGTTGGCAAGACGAAACGGCTATCCCACTTTGAGGCAGGATACGTTATATTATTGACGGATGACTGCGTTGCCTAGATCCCCTAAATAAGTGATTCTTGGACCAAGAGCCCCCGAACCGATGAACCTGACAACCTCTCCTGCTGTTTTGGACAAGCTGCCCCGCAAGGATGTAATTGGGGTGCCCGTTACCCATGCCTCCTACCAGGCCATTGTGGACAGGGTTATTGCGCTGGCTCAGCGGCGGCAACCGGCTTATGTGTGTGTGGCTGCGGTTCATCTGGTTGTTGAGGCGTTTCTGGACGCGAGCCTGCGTGCGATTGTGGAGGCGGCCGACATGGTGACGGCCGACGGAAAACCCGTGGCGGTAGCCTTGGGGTGGTTGCACAAGACCTCGCAGGAACGGGTGGCTGGCATGGACCTGATGCCCAGCGTGATGGCTGCCGCCGAGCGGGCTGGGTGCTCGGTTTTTTTTTGGGCTCCACCCAGGACGTGCTTGAGACGGCGCG
>JAGQHJ010000132.1 GCA_020431915.1 Cyanobacteria bacterium HKST-UBA04
TATCGGCCAGGGTGGCTTGGGCGCTGCTGTTGCTGTTGCCGATAACCAGAATGTTGACGCTCTTGGCCGTGCTGTTGTCCACGATGGTTTGTTCAATGTGGCTTTCGCCTTCACCACTAAGGTTGGCAAAGTTGATGCTGGCTTTGTCCGAATGGCTATCGTTGTTGACAATGACCTGTTCGGCGACGACCGGGCCGTTACCGCGAAGATCGGCAAAGTTGAGGGCGCTGCTGCGCTTGGTTAATTGCTGGCTGAGGGCAATACCGCCGTTTTGGGTGGTTTCAACCGAGGCGATGTTGGTTTTGTTGCCTACCTGCGTGGCGTCATGGGTAATGCGGCTGCGCAACGAAGCAACCGTGTCCTGTAAACGGGACGATAACATAAGCGTTAATCTCCTTCCGTAAGTCACTTGTAAATATAAAAACAATATAAAGAAGATTGTCGCTAGCTTGTTAATAAATATTAAGGATATATTGTATGACGGGGCTTCTGGTACGGATTCGGGTGTATACGCCCCAGCAAAAACCGGTTTGGCTAAACGGCCGGACACCTCCACCACCCGGTCATGGCCCACCATCTGGGCCCCCAGGTAGGGGTGTCGAGGCATGCTTTTTTCCATTCTGCTGTTACAACCACACTTAAAGAAAACCGTAGACACCCACCCCAGTGCTTCAGTCCAACAAAGCGATACATGCTCGATACCTAAAAAAGGTTACTTCTCCATTTTAATGACGTAAGAGGAGACTGCATTTTCTTTTTCTTCGACGAGTTTGTCGGCATAGCCATAAATGGAGACTTCACTTGAACTTAGGGTGAACAGAATCTTTTCTTTGTTTCTGACACCTTCGTAGTAAGCTGCTGGTCTCCCCAGACCCTCACCCACTGTAATCGGGGACGTTGGTATTGACAACGAACTACTGAGCAAGCTGATGGGAACATACATATTAGAGGGCCTCCAAAAGGGTTATTTATATATAAAAACAATATAAAGAAGATTGTCGCTAGCTTGTTAATAAATATTAAGGATATATTATATGAGGGGGCCTTTGGTACGGATTCGGGTGTATACGCCCCAGCAGCCGGCAGCAATGGCAGCCGTGCTGGATGACTTTGTAACGGCCCATGCCACCAGCCCGGCAGCGGCCAAGCTGAGCCAAGCCGAGGTGCGGGCCATGTTTATGAACCTGGTGGGCTGCGCCTCGCTGATTTACGTGGAAGAGGCCCTGTATGGCTACGTGGCCGTGGTGCCCGTTGCGGGCCAAGATCCGGCCCAGGTAATGGAGTTGCATGGCGGCCTGTGTGCCGACGTGCTCGACGGGCCCCGTCGTTTGCCCCAGGGCTTTCGGGGCCGACTGCATTGGGCCATTCAACAGCAGGTGTTTTCGCACCTGTTTGAAGCCGGGGGCCTGACGGCCCTTGAGATGGAAGTGCCTCCCGGCCACAAGGGCGTTCGGGGCCTGGCCATTAGCTGGGGGTTTACCCCCTTTGACGCCACGCGTCCCCACCGGCGGCGCCTGGCCCGACAGACCTTTGAAGCCCGGTGCCAACGACATGAATAAAGGAGTATGCAATCAATGGGATTTGGATCGGCGTCTTCGGCCATTCCGGTACAACCGGTGCAGCCGTCGACGGCAAACTCGGCCTTTGCAGGCCTGAACAACGTAACCATCGGTCTGGACGGGCTCGGCAGTGCCCAGACACTGGCCGATACGAACCAGATTAAAACCACCTTTCAATTGCACCCGGAACTGCAGGGCATTTTGGGCCAGTCGCGACAAGGCCTGGCCGGCGGGCTGGCTGCGACCAACCGAAGCCTGGCCGACGACCTGGCAGCGCTGCAGGCGGGGCAAAACGCCTATTATAATGCCCAGCACGCGTTTAATCGCCAAGCTGCCAGTGATGCCCAAAAGGCGGTGCAAGCGCGCTTTAGCCAAGCTGGCCTGGGTGCCAGTAGTGTGTTGGGCGGATTTTTGGCCCAGCAGGCCAACGATGCCCGGTTACAGGAGTTGGCTACCCAACAGCAGGCCATTGAACAGGCCTTTAACCGGGGAGCCAACCAGGTGCAGCTTAACAGCAGTGTGCTGGGTCAGCTCGCCGGGGCCCAACAGCAGCCGATTAACCTGGCAACCGGATCGCTGATGCAGGGGCTGGCCAATGCCGATGCCATGGCCCGCTTTAATGCCCAGCAAACCCAGCGGGCCGACGAGGTTACCTCGCAGTTGGCCCTGAACGCCGCCATTCAGGAAAACCGGGCCCGCAATGCCCTGGCCCAATCTCGGCTGGGGATTTTGCAAACCGGTGTGCGTGCCCTGGGTGGATACGGGCCTATTTCGTCGGCCTTGGCCAACGGGCTGGGCCGGTTGTTTGGCTAATGGACACCCCGAGCCACGTGCTGGCATGGCGGGTGTATGTGCTGCAGCGGGCTTGCGGTAACCCCAGGCTGCAGGCCGTACTGATGGAGCTGTGCCGCCGTGACCCGGTGTTTTGGTTTGACATGTTCTGCTGGACGGTCGACCCGCGCCGGCAACCGGCGGTGGTGCCCTTTGTGCTGTATCCGTTTCAGCGTTGGGCCGTGCGCCAGTGGTACGGTTGCATTGAAGCCCAGCAGGATTTCGGCATCGAGAAATCCCGCGACATGGGTGTCAGTTGGCTGCTGGTGCTGTTGTTTCAATACGGCTGGCTGTTCCGGCCGGGTTGGCATTTTTTGCTGGGGTCGCGCAAGGAGGCGGAGGTGGACACGGTGGTTATCGACCCCTCTACCCTTTTTGGCAAACTGCGGTTTAACCTGCTGCACTTGCCGGTGTGGATGCGTCCGACCGCCTATCGCGACAAAAAGCTGGCGATGGTCAACGAGGACAACGGCAACACGTTGACGGGCGAGTCGGCCAATGCGTTTTTTGGCCGGGGCCAGCGGCAGCGCGCCATACTGCTTGACGAGTTTGCCTTCTGGGATTACGCCGATGCGGTGTATGGGGGCTGTTCGGCCACAACCAACTGTCGCATTGTGACCTCGACACCCTATGGCCGCCATAACCGCTTTGCCCAGCTGATGCATGACCCGGCCAACGAGCGGCGCGAGCCACCCCCCACCGATTAGAAGGAGCCCTGATGCATGACACCGTTTGAAACCAACGCGAATAACTCTAACGGCCGCCGTTGGTCCCTTGATCGACGCAATCACCCGGCCTGGACGGGCCGCACCTACCCAGAAGCTGAGGCTCTGGAGTGGTTTAACGCCCTGCCCATGGCCGAGGTGTACGGCTTAACCGACGCCCAGTTGGAGCCAATCTATTCGGCCCTGGGGAAGGAATTCCGCGCCATTCATTTCGGTGAGCAGTACCCCGACGTGTGGCAGGAGTCGACCCTGCCGGCACCGAATGTGTTGGCATTTGACGCCTTGCCGACCAAGCAACCCGATTTGTCGGCACAGCCGGTACCCTTATTTAACGATTTGTCGCAATGGTTTCCGCCCAATCTGGGAAGCCCACCACCCATCACACCTTACCCAGGCACCTTGCCTCGACCCCCTGTGCAACAGGAGTCGCATTCAATTCACATCCCCATGCGCCAGGAGATTGAGCATGCCCCAAATGCCTTGCCCATGGTGGACTTATCGCCCATCAGCCCGGCCCCGAATGATCAGGGGCGGTTTGAGATTCACTTGAAAGGCTCTCGCCAAAACCCTACGGGCTTACCAGGCCAGCCCCAGCCCCAAACCGTCTTAGACGGGATTTTTGATCAGGCTGTCAAGTTTGCACCCATGGAGCCGTTGCCTGGTGTGATTCCTTGGAACAGGCTGCCTCTTGACCACGTGCGGCAAGATTTAAAAGGGCTAACCATAAAACAACCCCCAATAGAAATAACTTATTCAACAGATCAAGAATTTCGAGAGAAATTATTTCAAAATTACAAAGATAAGCAAGCAAGAGATGCAATTATTGACTTTGAGCCTCTCAAAATTGAGGAAAATATAAGCTATAGAGACCTATTTGGGCTTGAAAATATATTACTCTTAAATGACAGTAACGTAACTCCCTCTGAATTAGAAAAAGGCTTCAGTTTA
>JAGQHJ010000133.1 GCA_020431915.1 Cyanobacteria bacterium HKST-UBA04
TGCACAAACCCGGCCGCTACCTGGATAAGGCCCTGGAAAAACGTTTTGTCTGGTTCGGCTGCTGCCAGCCACACCGGTTCCAGGGTTTCGTGGCAGTCCCAGAACTGCTGCGCCTCAAACTGCGCTCTGGCTTTGTGCAGGGCGGCGATAGCCGACAGTGGCAATGGTGTCGACGCGGACATCAGCTCTGGGTGGGCAGAGATCCCGACGAAGACGTGATTTGGGCGGAAATATCAATTCCCTGGGCTTCCAGGCCTTTTAGAAAACTTTGGGCGGCCTGTCGCTGCACGTCGGGGGGGACAACCCGCAACAGCTCGACGGCCTTTGAGACGATCGGGTCTTCGTCGTACCAGCGGCGGCCGAACCTGTCGCCCCGCTCGGCCAGCACCTTGGCATAAAAAGCTTCCACGGCCTCGGCCCCCACCTGTTCCGTAATCTTGTCCAGGAACACTTGGGCCTGTTCCTTGAGCGGTTCCTCAAAAGAGCGCAACACCTCAAGCACTTCGGCCAGCAAGGGGTCGTGGTCATACCACCGCTTGGGGCGGTCAGAGGAAGGAGAGGCTTTCGATGAATCGGTCATAGGGCGGGAGACATTCTGGAAAAGGCGATTACTGTACGGGGCTGGCGGCCACCTGGGCCAAGTCCGACCGGCTCATTTTAACACGCTTGATGCAGGCGCCAATGCCGCTTAGTTTTTCAACCACGCGTTCGTAGCCGCGATCAATGTGGTGCAGGCCGCTAATCTCGGTGGTGCCTTCGGCAATCAGGCCGGCAATAATCAGGGCGGCGCCGGCTCTCAAGTCGCTGGCGTTGACCTGGGTGCCCATCAAGGGCGGGCCACCGTTAATAATGGCCACGTTGCCTTCCGGCTGAATGTTGGCCCCCATCCGCTTCAGTTCGCCGATGTGCTTGAAGCGGTTTTCGTAAACGGTTTCGGTAATAATACTGACGCCGTCGGCAATGGCAAGCAGCGGCATGAACGGGGCCTGAATATCGGTTGGGAAGCCGGGGTACGGTTGCGTCACAATATTCTGGGCTTCGAGACGGTTGGACCCGATGACCCGAAGGGTGTTGGGGCCTTCGGTAATGACACTGATCCCCATGTCTTCCAATTTTCGGATAACCGAGGTCAGGTGCCCAGGGACCACCTGGTGCAAGACCACGTTACCGCGGGTGCCGGCTGCGGCAATCATGTAGGTGGCCGTCTCAATCCGGTCGGGCATAATGGCAAAGCTGGCCCCATGCAGGTCGGACTGCTTGACACCGTGGATGATGATCTCGCTGGTGCCTTCGCCACTGATATTGGCCCCAATGGCATTGAGGAAGTTGACCAAATCAATAATTTCCGGCTCCTGGGCCGCATTG
Source organism: Cyanobacteria bacterium HKST-UBA04 (assembly GCA_020431915.1). Classification (GTDB taxonomy): domain Bacteria; phylum Cyanobacteriota; class Vampirovibrionia; order Vampirovibrionales; family JAGQHJ01; genus JAGQHJ01. The sequence goes on from JAGQHJ010000133.1 coordinate 1,366, forward strand.
CTGATAACCGTGGTGCCTTCGGCCAGGGTGGCTGCCAGCAGCAGGTTTTCGGTGGCCCCTACGCTGGGGACATCGAGCATAATTTCGCGGCCAATCAGCTTGGCGCAGGTGGCGTCCACATAGCCCTGGTCAAGCTTCAGCTCGGCTCCAAGGGCCTGCAGGCCTCTGATATGCAGGTCAACACTTCGTTTGCCAATGGAACAGCCACCGGGCAGGGGTACCAGTGCCTCGCCACAACGACCCAGCAGGGCGCCTAGTACGATAAAACTGGCCCGCATTTTGCTGACCAGTTCGTAGCTGGCTTTGGTGTTGTTGATGTGGGCGGCATTAATCCGCATGACATTGCCGAGGTGCTCAACGTGCGCACCGAGGTCTTCAAGCACCGAGGCCATCACCGATACGTCGGACAAGTGCGGTACATTATGGATTTCAACCGTCTCGTGGGTCAGCAGGGCGGCTGCCATGACCTTTAAGACCGAGTTTTTGGCCCCTGAAATGGAAAGTTCGCCTTTGAGAGGGACAGCCCCCTTGATGACCAGTTTTTCATCCGTTATTTTCGGTTGTGACAAGAGAAAATCTCCGGTTACAGGGGGGTGGGCGCTCAAGCGGCTCGAAGGGTAAGGCAAACAGGGCGATAAATCTGAAACAAAGCTAGATATAACCGGTAAAACGGGTGTATCGGCACCGGCAAGGGAGGGCAACGCCTCGTCTTTTACGTTAATCATAGCATAGTCTTTCTGGTTGGATAACCTGTGTGGGGAGGATTTTCCTTGCTTTCATAAGGGGGCTTAAGGCCGAATTGACGGGCATGTCGCCTGAAATGACTCTGGTATGGCTTTCTTATAGCGGCTGTTGTGGCCAACAATTGGTTCTGGTAGCCTTACAGCGGCCAAAAATAGGTTTTTTAAAGGTGTTTTCAAGGAAATAAACGGCCTCAAAGCCAATAATTGCCCTATTTTCAGGGCGTGCTACCCTGTTTCTGGGCGGTGTCTATCCCCACTGTAACGACACTGGCCGACGATTCAACCCCGATACCCTTCCTTTTCCCCGCTTTTTGAGCCACCTATAGCCCTATCGTCCTATGCCCCGTTCCGGTCCCCCCGTCTCAAAAAAAGCCCTAAAACCCCTGCCTAAGGGGTTTTTTAAGCAGGACACCCTGGCGGTGGCCCGGCAACTGCTGGGCCAGTGGCTGGTGGTGCCCAATGCCGACCAGGGGCAGCCGGGTATTTTTGAAATTGTGGAAACCGAGGCCTATACCCAGGACGACCCGTCCTGCCATGCCTTTAACGGCCCCAAGGGCCGGGGGGCGTTTTTGTACGAGTCGCCCGGCCTGGCGTATGTGTACCTAATATATGGTATGTATCACTGTCTGAACGTGGTGACCGAACCCCATGGCCGGGGTGGGGCCGTGCTGTTCAGGGCGCTGGCCCCTGTTTGGTATCCCGGTTTGGCGGTGGACGCGTTGACACCCAAAACCGCCCCGGCGGTGTTAAGAACCCACGGGCCGGGACGGCTGTGCAAGGCTTTGGGTATTACCAAGGCCGGGCACCATGGCATTGACCTGACATCGTCCAAGGCCCCCATGTTTTTGGCCCAGTCGTCCGCGGGGTCGGTGCCCGACGGGCAAATTGTTGTGGCAACCCGTATCGGCATCTCAAAAGCCCAGGACTGGCCATGGCGGTTTTATGTGCGCCAGAACCCATGGGTGTCGGTGCCTTAAGGGTTTGTTTAGATTTTGACAAAAACTGTCAACAGAAGGATGTTTTAAGGTTTTAGTGCTGTTACAGGGGGAATTAGACGCTTTTTTACAGCGCTTTTTTTATAGAAGCGGGGGGATAGACGAAGCTCATGTCATATGTGTCAAATACCAATCTCAACGGGATTCTTGGGGGACACGGGTCCATACCGGGGTCCATGCCCGACATGGGGGGGATACCGGCCTACATTGGCCAACAGGCTTTGGCCGCGACAGGGATGGATCAGCTCTCCTTGGGCGGATCGCATGTAAGCGAGGAAGGTTTTAGTTTTAGCCGGGCCCTCAAGCATGGGGTTAGCGGCCTGACCGACATGGTCAAGGGCCTGTTCAGTGTGCAGGGGATCGCCATGGCGGTTGGTTCCATGGCTGCGGTCGGTCTGTTGGGGCCTGCAGCTATACCATACCTGTTGGCGGTTGGCGTAGGCTTCAGTGGCTGGCAGTTAGGCGGGGGCTTACTGGAATTGGCTGGCGGCGTTTTAAGCGGCAATTCGCGCCAGGCCGAACATGCCTTTAAGGATATTTTTGCCGGGGGCTTGGGCATGGGGCTTTCCGTCTGGGGGATTCGCGGCCATTACCAGGGCCTGGGTGCCCAGGGGATTGCCGTGGAAGCCACGGCATCGGAGACCTCGGCAGTAAGTACATCCAGTCGTGGTGGCGGGCTTTTCAGCTGGTTCCGCGGCAAGGGGGCGGCCCCCAATCCCACGTCGGCCACCAGTGCCACCCAGGCCTTGGAACAAGGCTGGGGCTCCAGCTTGAAGTTTTTCGTCAAGGATTTCATGGGCAAGACCCGCTACCGCGCTACCGGTAGCTACGCGGGGCCGGCTTTTGAAAACGGTGCGAGCATGCATGGGTGGG
>JAGQHJ010000134.1 GCA_020431915.1 Cyanobacteria bacterium HKST-UBA04
TTTTCGAAAAACCACTGATGCCACTGGCCGCCAGGGTCTTGATGGGGCCGGCCGAAATGGCGTTGACGCGAATGTTCTTGGGGCCCAGATCCTCGGCCAGGTAGCGCACGCTGGCTTCCAGTGAGGCTTTGGCCACGCCCATGACGTTGTAGTTTTGCACAACTTTTTCAGAGCCGTAATAGGTCATTGTCATCACGCTGCCGCCGCCGGCTTTTTCCATCAGGGGAACGGCTGCCCGGGTCAGGGCGGTCAGAGAATAGGCACTGATGTTATGGGCCAGCAGGAAGCCGTCACGGCTGGTGTTTACAAACTGGCCTTCCAGGTCGGCCCGGTCGGCAAAGGCAATGCTGTGCACAACCGTGTCAAGCCGATCGACATCGTTGCCCAGCTGACCAAACAGCTTGTCAATGTCCTCGTCACGCGTTACGTCGCATTCATAGAACAGGGCGTTGTCAAAATCCTCGGTGAGTTCCTTTACCTTCTTCTCGAAGCGTTCGTTCTGGTAGGTAAAAATAAGGCGCATCCCCGCATTGGACAAGGATTGGGCAATGGCCCAGGCAATGCTGCGCTTATTGGCAACACCCGTTACCAGACCAACCTTGCCGGCCAGCAATCCCTTGAGGGCTTGGCTGTATTCGGTATCGGCCTGGGTGGGTGTATGGGGTTTGTCTTCAAGTACCGTGGTCATGGGGGAAGGTCTCCTGCTTGAATCGGCACACACGGGTAGGGAAAAAAGGCCCTTTATGCCTGGGGTTCGTGGGTGTATCATACCGCAGACGCCCCCCAAAACCTATCGCTTACACCGTATGGGGCAAAGCCAGCTTAACATGCCGAAAAGCCTTTGTAGAGAAGGTTTTTGCCCCTTAAGAATTTGTTAATATTTACAATATTTAATAAACAATCAAAAAAGATATCCTTTTTGCATTTATACCTATAGCACAACGGACCCAACCGGTTGTGTTCGAGATTAAAGAGAGAGCCCCCCAAAAAACAATGTTCGTCCTGCTCAGGACGCGTGATTTCGAAGAGACGAAACAGAAGCCCGAACAAATTTCCCTTAAACGAGAGAGAAGAAGAACCTTATTCAAGAAGAGACTGTCCCCGCGCACAGCCGGCTCCTTTATCACTGTGATACAGGCGTGTCCGTGCCCCGTGTGCCAAAAGAAGCCTTCCAATTGAATTGAGACGAAAGGAGTCGCCACCTTATTATGTTTGGCGCAAACAACATTATTGATATGTCCGGCTTTGCCAACCAGGCGATGACCATTATCAATGGCCAGAACATTGCCTTGCAAAGCGCGCTGGGGAACGGCACGATTTCCTTTAACCAGTCCAATGGTGACGGGTTCAGTTCTTCGACCCTGGTTACCAATAATGGTGGTAACGGCGGCTTCTTTGGTGCCAGCTCTGCACCGCAAGCATTTAACTTTGGGTTTAACACCGGCTTTGCCAACCCGTTTAACATGTTTAGCACCACCTTTGCTCCGCAACCGGCTCAAACGTTTGACTTTGGTTTTAACACAGGTTTTTCCGATGGGCTTAATATGGGTAGCTTTAACCTGGGCCTGGGTAGCCTTGGCCTTGACTTTGCCAACTTGATTGGAGGCAGCACGACGCCGCCCAGCTTTAACACGGCTGCCACCAGCAATACACAGTCCTCCCAGGACGACGCATTCTTTACGGAAATGTTCAACGCTTTCAGCACGTTGTTTGAAGCAGAAACCAAGCAACAGGCCGAACCGTCCGTCGACACCATGAGCGATGAAGAACTGATTGCCCTGTTGTTGGGTCAAGATGTTGCAGCCGCTCCAGCAGCCCAGTCCGAAGAAGATCAGCTGCTGGCTGAAATCGCCGATTTGTTTGGCTTGTCTGCCGCCCCCGCTCCGGCTCCGGCTGCTGCCGAAGATGATTTGATTGCCGCTGTGCTTGAGGAACTGGGTCTTGGTGATCTGGTTGCCGACACCAAGCCGGCTCCCGCACCCGCTCCGGCTAAAAACAGCGTCAACGAGCTGACGGATATTGAAAAAGAACTAACCGATCTGTTGACCCTGCTCGAAGGCGATAAGCCGGTAGAGAATAAAGCAAACAATACCGCTGTGGCTGCTGCCCCCGCTGCGGCTGCCACCCCTGCCGCTGCTGCTCCGGCTAACACCGACGGCATTAACCTGAACAACGTGGCTGCCGCCGTCGCTGCACCGGCTAACAATGCGGTTGCTGCCGCCCCCGCTGCCCAGGCCGTTGAGGCTGCCCCGGTGGTTGACAACGGTCATCCGCTCAACGCCCTGCGCGACGAACTGGCTTCGTTGGCTGCACGTCTGAAGAATCCGCAAACCATTGAAAAAATCCAGGCCATGGATGCCGCCACGCAGAGCCGTGTGGTAGGCAGTATTGAAGCCATCCTGGCTGCCGTGACCGATGCCAATGGCACTGAGGTTGGCAAAAACGTCAACGGCCGTGTCGAGGTCAATGGCAAGGAAACCTTCTTTGACAAGATTTTGAAAAACAGTGGCGAGACCCTGGTCTCCTTCCTGGCCGACAACCAGGCCGGTGGCAAGGTGACCGGTGACGTGACCGTTGATGCAACCGGTCGTACCGTGCTCGATGCCATCTTTACCGAGCAAGGTGCCGAAGCCCTGCCGTTCCTGATTGAATACTATGACATTAAGAACCCCGCCACGAAGTTTAACCGCGTGTTCGGCCAGTTAGAAGACGGCCGTACCTACACCCGCCGCAGCAACGACGACGGCACGGTGACGGCCGAGATTCTTGACGGGGACAACGTTAGCCAGTTTATTACCTGGAACCCGACAAACGGCAAGATTGTGGAAAGCGTCTTCCGCTTCATTGGTGAAAACGACGAGACGGAAATCATCAAGAGCCAAGATGGTTACCAGGTCAACATCAACCCTGGCAACGGCCTGAAGAAGCTCAACTTCTTCATCCCGGATCCTGATGTTTCCAAGTTGCTTGAGAAGACCCCCATCAATATTGCCCAGACTGCCAAATACGCACCGTCAACGTCGCGTGTTGCAATCGATCGGGTTCAGCAGGCCATTGCCCAAGCCAACCAACCGGCTGCCACCCCAACCCCTGCTGCCGCACCGACCCCGGCCGCTACGCCAACCCCGGCCGCCGCAGGAACGGTCAACACGACCGGTACAACGGCTCGTCCTACCCCCGCACCGACTCCTGCAGCGACCCCCACCCCTGTGACCACGGCGGCCCGTCCTACCCCTGCGCCTACCCCGACCCCCACAACCGGCGTAACCACTGCCGCTATGACTGGCGCTGGTGGCACTACCACGGCGGCCCGTCCCATCACGCCTACCCCGACCCCCACAACCGGCATAACCACGGCCGCGATGACCGGCGCCGGCGGCACTACCATTCGGACTACGGCCAGTGCTGTGTCCCAGCCGACCGTCAACACCACAGCTGGCGTAACCACGGCAGCCTACAACCCCACAACCGGTGTGACCACGGCTGCCTACCGTCCGACGATGGGTATGACGACCACGGCAGCCTACAAGGCACCAACGACGGCTGCCGGTACGGTTACCCCGACCCCCACCTACGCCAGTGTCGCCCGACCCGCCGTGAGCACGCCTCAGGCCGCCACGACTGCCGCTTCGGCCACGTACACAGCCGCTCGTACCGGCGCAGTGTCCTACGCAGATACCACCAGTACGGTTGCAGCCAACAACGCTGCTGCCCAGAAGCAGGCCGCCATTACCAGCCGCGTGGTCCGCTACACCTAATCCAGATTTTCCCCTTCAGCTTATCGACAAAACAACGTGTGTTTCGCCTGTTAGGCCCCTATACCTTCATAACACCGACCCGCTATCCTGAGGGTCGGTGTTTCGGTGTTCAGGGTTGGGGCGTTGAACCAGCCTAACCCTGTCTTTGCTTGTGCTTGGG
>JAGQHJ010000135.1 GCA_020431915.1 Cyanobacteria bacterium HKST-UBA04
TTACGGCGTAGTCCGATTCCATCATTTGGTGCGGGCAATTTAGCGGGTCGTGATGGTACTTGATGATGTTTTGGTGCAGGTTGCTCAGGTTCCAGTGCTGGGCCACGGCGACCCCCACATGCTGGTGGTTGAATCCGAAGATTTTATCTTCCGTGGCCGGCAGGCTCAGGCCGTCGGTTTGTACCTTTTTTATTAGGCCGCTGCACAGGTTACCGCTGAACTGGTTTATCATCAACAGCCCCACATCGCAGATCATGCCGGCGGTAAAACACAGCTCGGGTCGGTTGTGCCGCAGCATTACGGCAGCCGACTTGGTGAGCAGGGCTGTGAACAGGGCCGATTTCCAAAGCTCGATGAAAAACGGGGTAATGGCCATTTTGGAGGTCTCGAGCATGTCCTGGTAGAGAATGACCTTGATGCTGCGGGTACCAATCAGGACCAGGGCATCCTTGATGGTTAGAATCTTGGTGTTGCGCGAAAACTGCGCCGAGTTGGCCAGCTTCAGGATTTTTAGGCTGAGGGTTTCGTCTTGTGCAATGGTGTTGGCGACCTGATCCAGGCTGTACTTGGGGTCTTCGAGCATGGATAGCACCAAAAACCGCGACTGGGGCGGTTCAGGCAGCTCTTTTATGGCGGAGGTGAGTTGAGCCAGCGTGATGGGCATACCAAACAACACTCATTTCGGGACGAACCAACAGGCTTGTGCCTCGGCACAAGCCCAACCTTATTATTGTACCGTTATTGTGGCAATGGGGTTAGGGGGGCTCTCCTTCCCCCTCCCCCATCCATAACTACTGTGGATGGGGGAGGGGGTTGCTGGCGTTTGAGCGGTTTTTTCCACCAGCTGGCGTATACGGAAGCGTGCCAAAACACCGATAAGAGTTATGTCACCCGAAAAAACCCTCCTCTCTCTCCCTAATCTCTCATCGCTCACACGGTGTCTCAGCTAAAGAGACACTTTTTTTTTGCGTTAATACCGGTGTTCCGGCACGGGTTGCCAAGGCTTGCCGATATGACCGATGATAGGGGGTATGAAAGAAGCTGAATTCCAACTGGTTAGCGACCATTCGCCGGCTGGCGATCAGCCGCAAGCCATCGAAGCCTTGATTAAGGGCCTGGATCGCGGTGATCGGTGCCAAACGCTGCTTGGGGTCACGGGGTCGGGTAAAACCTATACCATGGCCAACGTTATTGCCGCCCAAAACCGCCCGGCCCTGGTTATGGCGCATAATAAAACGCTGGCTGCCCAGCTCTACAATGAGCTGAAGGCTTTTTTCCCCCATAATGCCGTGGAGTATTTCATCAGCTATTACGATTATTACCAGCCGGAAGCCTATAACCCGAAAACAAACAATTACGTCGAAAAGCAGGTTCAAATCAACGACGACATTGACCGGATGCGTCACAGTGCGACCCGAAGTCTTTTTGAGCGCCGTGACGTTATTGTGGTCGCCAGCGTAAGCTGCATTTACGGGCTCGGGTTGCCCCAAAACTATCTGGAATCTTCCATTCGTTTGTTTGTGGGGCAACAGCTGGAGCGCGATGCCTTGCTCACGGAGCTGGTGCGCATGCATTACCTGCGCAACGATGTGGAGCTGAGCCGGTCTACCTTTCGGGCTCGGGGCGACGTGGTGGAACTGCACCCGGCCTACGAGGACTGCCTGACACGGATTGAGTTTTTCGGGGATGAAATCGAGCGCATCAGTATCATTGCCCAGGACACGGGCGAGGTGCAGGCCCTGCCTGACGAGTTGGTCATTTATCCGGCCATTCATTATGTGGCCGATCCCAACGACAAAGAGCGGGCCATGGCCCAGATACGGGCTGAGCTGGAAGACCAGTTGCGCTGGTTTTACGAAAACAACCGCCCCCTTGAAGCCCAGCGACTGGATCAACGCACCAGCAAGGATCTGGAGATGATCAAGGAGTTGGGCTACTGCAACGGGATTGAAAACTACTCCCGCATTTTTGAAGGGCGCCAGGCTGGCCAGCCTCCCAAGACGTTGATTGACTACTTTCCGGCAGACTTTCTGTTTATGGTCGATGAGTCCCATGTGACCCTGCCCCAGCTGCGGGGTATGTACCACGGGGACCGGGCCCGAAAGGACAACCTGATCCAATACGGGTTCCGGTTGCCATGTGCCCGCGATAACCGACCCCTAACCTTTGAGGAGTGCTGGGATCGGATTGGCCAAACCCTGTTTATTTCGGCCACACCCGGTACCTATGAGCTGGAGGTGTCTGCCCAGGTGGTCGAGCAAATCATCCGGCCCACCGGCCTGCTGGATCCCAGCGTGGAGGTGCGCGGTACCCAGCACCAGGTCGACGATTTGCTGGAGGAGATTCGTGCGCGGGTCGATCGCAAGGAACGGGTCTTGATTACGACCCTGACCAAACGGATGGCCGAGGACTTGAGCGAGTATTACCGGGGACTGGATTTACGGGTGCAGTACCTGCACAGTGACATCAAGGCTTTGGAGCGGGTTCAGATTTTGCGGGATTTGCGGCTGGGCCATTTTGATGTGCTGATTGGGGTCAACCTGTTGCGCGAAGGTCTGGACCTGCCCGAGGTGACTCTTGTGGCCATTATGGATGCCGACAAGGAAGGGTTCTTGCGCAGCGAATCGAGCCTGATCCAAATCATTGGTCGGGCGGCCCGTAACGTGTACGGCCAGGTGATTTTGTATGCAGACAAGCACACGGCAGCCATGACCCATGCTCTGGAAGAAACCAACCGCCGCCGGGCTCTTCAGGAGGCGTACAACCAGCAGCATGGCATCGAGCCCAAGACCATTATCAAGGCTGTCGACAACAACCTGCTGAGCATGATTGGGGCCATGGCCGCCGAGGCGGCTGATCAGGAAGCTGTGGTTCGCCAGGAAATGCGTACCATCGAGCGCGACAAGCTGCCCGCCTTGCTCAAGGAACTTGAGATTCAAATGCATTCGGCAGCCAAGCGTCTCGATTTTGAGCAGGCCGCCCGCCTCCGCGACCAGTGGATGGCCATGAAGAAAATCATGCACGACGAGTACGGTACCCGAAGCAGCGTCTTTGTCCAGGAATAACCCCGTAGACACAGGCCGGAAAGGCGCACGTTTTTTGAATACCTTGTTTTTATATAAAAAAGAGATGCGAATACCCCCCATTTTTTGAACCGAACTGCCCTGCCGAACTTGAGGAACAACACCGCGTATGCCGGGTTTATTGGACACGGCCCTTCAAGGCCTGTTTCGCCTGTCAGCCTTACCACCGTCTGCTGTGCCCACCGCTGAAGCGGTTTTGGCTGATCTGGTGACGGGGCCGGCTTCCGTCTACGGTCGTTTGGGCAGGTATTTGGACAATCCCTTGGATACCTTCATGGCGGGCACAGATCCGTTGGCCGCCGCCATTGCCCAGAACGAGGCTTTGTTGCTGCAACAACCGGCCCCAAAAAAAGAAGTGTCCCAACAAACCGCCCAGGCGTTGCTGGTGCAAACGGCATTAAAGGCGGTCTCGGCGGCCCTGGTGTCCGGGTCGGCTTCCGGGTCGGCACCTGAACCAGCGGCGGAACCGGCTCCTGATCCGACCCCTGAGTCCGTTCCTGAACCAACGCCTAAACCGGTTCCTGAACCAGCTGCCGAATTAAGTTCTGAATCC
>JAGQHJ010000136.1 GCA_020431915.1 Cyanobacteria bacterium HKST-UBA04
TTACCAGAACAAAGGAAGGGGGAGGGGGGGGGGACATCTAAAAACGGAACGCAACCTGCAGACACCCTGCAGACACCCTGCAGACACGCTACAGAAAAAGATAAACAACAAAGGTAGGCAACGTACGGATAAACCGCCGAATGAAGCTTGTTCTCAGGCAAACGGAAGCGAAGTCCCCTCACGGTCTACGCGTTGTAGAAAGAGGGCGGGGGGAGGCGATGTGAACCAGTCAAACCGTTTGTATGTATATTAAAAACGATTGTTTAAATAATTTAATAGCATTAATAATGTTTTAATACTCCGCACCGATCGGGCTCGATCAATCCCGATCGGCCTACTCGGCCTCTATGGCCCGTAAAAGCCCGCCTGGCCTACGCTACAGGCTTACACTGCAAGTTTAAATGCGGGCTTACGCTTCAGGCTTACACGTCAAGCTTACACTGGCTGGCGGTTAAGCACCGGCTCTGCCGACAACACATCGGCGTCGGCCTGGTCGCGGTACTGGTCAAAGTTCTTAATAAACAACCCGGCCAGCTTCTCGGCCGTTTGACGGTAGGCCGCCGGGTCGGCCCAACTGGCTTCGGGGTTCAACAACTCGCGCGGCACGTTGGGCACATGGGTCGGGTAGCTCAAGCCAAACACCGCATCGGTTTGGTAAGGAAACTTGTTGAGCGACCCGGACAAGGCAGCCGTGACCATGGCCCGGGTATAGGCCAGTTTGATGCGCGTTCCCGTTCCGTGGGCCCCACCGGTCCAGCCGGTGTTAATCAACCAGCAACTGGCCTGGTGGCGTTCTATTTTTTCCTTCAGCAGCTTGGCATACACCGTCGGGTGCCACACCATAAAGGCCTCGCCGAAGCAGGCCGAGAACGTGGCCTGCGGTTCGGTGACCCCTACTTCGGTACCAGCCACCTTGGCCGTATAGCCACTTATAAAGTGGTACATGGCCTGCTCCGGGGTCAGCTTGCTGATAGGCGGCAGCACGCCATAGGCGTCGCAGGTCAGGAACACGATATGGTTGGGGTGCGTGCCAGTGCAGGGCACCTTGGCCGTCGGCATAAACTCGATGGGGTAGGAGGCCCGCGTGTTTTGGGTAATCGTGTCGTCGTCGTAATCCACCTCGTGCGTCAGCGGATCGTACACCACGTTTTCCAGCACCGTGCCAAAACGGATGGCCTGGTAAATCTCAGGTTCCTTTTCGGCACTCAGGTTAATGGTCTTGGCGTAACAGCCCCCCTCGATGTTGAACACCCCATGGTCATCCCACCCATGCTCGTCGTCGCCAATCAACCGACGATCGGGATCCGCACTGAGGGTGGTTTTTCCGGTTCCCGACAAGCCAAAGAACAGGGCCACCTCGCCGGTGTCGATGGCCTCGTTGGCCGAGCAGTGCATCGACAGGATACCCTGTTTCGGCAACAGGTAGTTGAGGATGGTAAAGACCCCCTTCTTCATGCAGCCGGCGTACTCCGTGCCCAGAATCACCATCTGCCTGCTTTTCAGGTTGATGTCGACACTGGCCTTGGAGGTGACCCCCTTGATGTGGGAGTCGGCAGGACACTGGCCGGCATTGTAGATGACCCAGTCGGGCTCGCCAAAGTTGGCCAGCTCCTCGTCGGTCGGCCGAATCAGCATGTTGGTCATAAACATGGCATGGTAGGGCCGGGCACAAACCACACGCACCTTAATCCGGTTGGCGCCGCGCCAGCCGGCAAACCCGTCAATAACAAACAGGGACTGACGACCATTGAGAAAGCCAATGGCCATGTCCAGGTTGCGCTGAAAGGCATCTTCGCCAATGGGAATATTGATGTCGCCCCAGTTGATATCGTCCTGGCTCGACGGTTCCTGAACCAGCCGTTTGTCCTTGGGGCTTCGGCCGGTTTTGGCTCCGCTGTAGGCAATTAACGCCCCGTTCGAAGCAATGGCACACTTGCGCCCGGCATAGCCTTCCTTCAGGGCCAGGTCGTACAAAAACCCCGGCGGCGGGTTACGGAAAACCGTACCCACAAACAGCCGGTCATCGGCCAGGCTCTGTTGAAACTTCGGGTCTTCGTCACGGGATTTTCGGGGCATCGTACCCTCCCTCTCTGGCAAAACAAATTTCACAACATCTAACAATAATCGTGTCCCCTTATGGTACCTCAAGAAAAAACCCGGTGGGTTGCCTAAGGGAAGGGCAACTCATCGGGCTTCTGGGTGGTAAGGACATTACGCACCCACTGCATCGTAATCATCAGAGTTGGAGGAAGTAGCGAGGGGAGAGGAGACGACAGTAAAGAAGGTATCGGGAAATCAGCGGCAAGGGCGGGGACGACGGGCAAGGGATTAAAGGGGATTAAAGGAGGTTAAAGGATATGCCAGGGTTGAGGGACCAGCCGTTTGGCCAAGCCAGCCCTTAAGCCAGCAAGCTGATACGGCTAAAGCTGAACAGGAACTCGGAAACGTCAATTACGCCGTCATTGTTGGCATCGAGGGTTTTAAAGGCGTTTTCCTGCTGCACAAACACGGCGGTGCCGTCGCTTTGAACCACCACCGTGCCGGCCGACGCCGAAGCGGCATCCATCACGCTCAGGCTCATAAACAGCTCGGAACGGCTCAACTGGCCATCCTGGTTCCAGTCCAGGGCCATGAACCGGGGGGTGGATTGGGCTGTTGAGCGCCCGGAAGCCAGCGATTGCGGCTTGGAGGGGGCGGTAAAAGGGGATGTAGGCGGTAACGGGGAGGTGGTCAGAACGGGGAGGGGCCGATTGTTCATCACGTGGGGTTCCTTATGGCATCCTGGAGGCGGCGGCAGGGGAGGAGACGAGGCAGTTTTCTGTTTGCAAAGATATAAAAACAATCAATAAAACAGGCCCTTGTCAGGTGGCTGACACGCGACACATTCCGTTACAAATATCGGCACAACCCTGATCTGGGATGGAAACAAGGGGCTCGTTTAAAGCGGGTCTAGTTTAAGGCCGCCTGGTTCAACTCAAAGGGGGTGGCCTGGGCTTTGTTGAACAGCGTTTGGGCAACCTCGTTGCGCACGGCCTGCGGGGCCTGGGCGTAAGCCGCCCACACCCGATCAACCAGGCGAACGGGAATGGTTTGGTGGGTCAGGAAGGGTTCCAGCAGCCGCTTTTGTGGTCGGCGTTTTTTATGGGTGCCGGCCCAACGCTCAATAACCCGATGCATGTAGGTAATGGCATCGTTCAGGGTCGCCACATAGAGGGTCGAATCGTACTGCAACGACACCAACAACGGCGTGCGGCCAGCCGAATAGGAGGTTCTTTGTAAAAACTGCTGCCGGGTGCGCGCAAAGCCGTCTTGAGAATGCGGCACGGCCAAGCCATTGTTAAGTACTTTATGAAACCCGCCAAAGCCTACAGGGCAAGGCCCACCAACTTTAACCATGTATAAACAACGCTCGCTTATTGTCTTTTAGCCTACAAATAAGAGGAAAAGTGTAGGCGAAACCCAGGTCAAACGCCAGCCCTCATTTACAAGCGAGTTGTGCTACAATACTTTCATCATTACAGTAATCAGTAAACCAGCGGCTCCCAG
>JAGQHJ010000137.1 GCA_020431915.1 Cyanobacteria bacterium HKST-UBA04
GGGCTGCAGCCTAGGCCGTATAATAAGTTAAAGACGTGACGGTACGCCTCGGCGCGCATGCCAAAGCCGCCACCGTCTGACTCGTTATTTAGCCGTAATTAAAGTGGTTCTCTGCCCCCCATGTGTGCCGCCCTGCCCCAGGCAACCCCCAACAACCCCCAGCACGATGCCGCTGATGCCCTGCTCAGCGTGCGAAACCTGACCAAGCACTTCCCGGTCAAGAAGGGGTTTTTCAACAAAACAGTCGGCCACGTCCACGCCGTCAACGATCTCTCCTTCGACATCCGGCCCGGCGAAATTCTGGGTATTGTGGGCGAATCGGGCTGCGGCAAATCGACGCTAGCCCGGTGCATTCTGCAGCTGCTCCGGCCCACCTCGGGCCAGGTGCTTTTTGACGGGCATGAGTTAACCCGGCTGTCCCAAAACGAACTTCGGCCCCTGCGCCAGGACATGCAAATCATCTTCCAGAACCCCTACTCCAGCCTGGATCCGCGCATGAGCATTGGCGACACCATTGCCGAGCCGTTTATCATTCATAAAACCAAGCGTGGGCCGCAACGCACGGCTGCCGTGCGTGAGCTGTTGAACCTGGTGGGGCTGGCCCAATCCTCCTTTGACCGCTTCCCCCATGAGCTGTCTGGCGGGCAGCGGCAGCGGGTGGGTATTGCCCGGGCCCTGGCCCTGCGCCCCAAGTTTGTGGTGGCCGACGAACCGGTCTCGGCCCTGGATGTCAGCGTGCAGGCCCAGATTCTGAACCTGCTTATTGAGCTGAAGGACAGCTTTAACCTGACCTACCTGTTTATTGCCCATAACCTGAGCGTGGTCGATTACCTGTGCGACCGCATCGGCGTAATGTACCTGGGGCACCTGATGGAACTGGGTCCGGCCCACCAGGTGTATGACACGCCCCTACACCCCTACAGCCAGTCGTTGATTAACGCCGTGCCCAAGACCGACCCGCGCCACCGGCATCAGCACCGGATACTGCTTGAAGGCGATTTACCCTCCCCCATCAACCCCCCCACCGGCTGCGTATTCCATACCCGTTGCCCCCATACCCAGGACAACTGCAAAACCGAGGATCCGCAGCTCCGTGTCCCTGACCATCACGGCCCCAACCGGTGGGTGGCATGTCCCCATGCCGAAGCGATACAACAAAGCCTGAAGAAGGGCCCCTAGTCTCGTAAATGTTTGTAACCGAGACCGTTGACAACCCTTCAGAAATACGTACTAAAATCCGATGTCTTCCCTAACAGTCTGTGATGGGAAGCCTCCCGGTAAAAATACCTTAGGTTATTTGCTACGAGACAGATCCTGTTTACCGTTACGTTAGAAAAATACTGGTTATTCCTATAGGAGATTTATACAGTGGCAAAACGTCACCGCGATTGGGCGGGAGAGAATGCCGATGGCGTTCGCGTTACGAGAAAAGCGCTGATACAGGCACAAAATGAGGTAGAGTCCTCCGACATAGAATACAATGACGTCGACCTGGACAAGACAGCCAACGACGTACTGGCTGTGGCCCATGAGGCGCTAAGCAAGCTGTATACCAAATCGCACAAACGCGAGCGCACCATGCGCGGCGTTCGTCGCAAGGATGCCTGGCAATAGGCCAGCACGGGTAAACAACACGCCGGCATCACGCCACGCGTTTATACGGATTTAAACCAACCGGGGCAGCCCTACCGCTGCCCCGGTAAACCGTCTATAATAATTCCACGTTGGCCCAGGCCACCCCCTCCGTGTCGGGTTGGCTTATATCCTTGGCCATACGGCTGTCTTCCCTGCTTCAAGAGGTTTTTATGCGTAACATTATTATGATCCTGGTTGCGCTGGGCTTAGGCACCAAGCGGCACTGGCACATTTTCCTGGCCATTATTGCCGGGGCCGTTGCCGGGTTCTACCTGCCGCTCGACCCGGCCAACCCCAGCGTGGGCCACGAAGTTTTAAGTGTCGTCGGGCAACTCTTCATCCGCATGATCGCCATGCTGGCCGTCCCCCTGATTATGAGCTCGCTGCTCATCGGCATGAGCTCCCTTGGCGACGGACGCCATGTGGGCAAAATGGGGGTCCGCATGATTACCCTGTTCATCGGGTTCATGCTGATCAGTGGCGTGATGGCCGCCACCATTACCTACTTTGCCCAGCCCGGCAGCAATGTGTCACTCGACATCGCGCACCTAGACATTCGCGGGTTGACGGAAGAGCACCCCGAAGTGGTCAGCTCGGCCGAGGACCGTACCTTGACCGGCCTGATTATGAACCTGGTGCCCAAAAACCCTTTCCAGGCACTGGCCCAAGGCAACCTGGTACCCATTATCGTCTTTACCCTGCTGTTTGGCGCAGCCACCTCGTTTATCGGCGAAACCGCCCGGCCGCTGGTGGCCTTTTTTGAAGCCGTCTTTGCCGTCACCATGAAAATTGTCGACTGGGTCATGCTGTTTAGCGTGCCGGGGGTCTTTGCCCTAACCTTCGTGGCGGCTGCACAGGGGGGATTGTATACCTTTACGGGCATGATGCCCTACGTGGCCTGTATTATCACCGGCCTGCTCCTTTTGACACTGGTCGTCTTCCCGGTATTTTTGTGGGTCATGGCTCGGGTCAATTTTATGGACCTGTATGGTGCCATTTCCGAAGCCCTTCTGGTCGCCTTTGGTACAGCCTCCAGTTCGGCGACCCTGCCTGTTTCACTGGCATGTATGGAACGACGGGCCGGGGTCAGCAACCGCATTGCCAGCTTCGTGCTGCCGACCGGGGCCACGATGAACATGAACGGCACGACCATTTTCGAGGTCACGTCGGTAATGTTTCTGGCCCAGCTGTACGGCATTCCGCTGAACCTGGAAACCATTATCACCATTATCTTCTTGGCCATTGTCGCCTCGATCGGGGCCGCCGGGGTGCCTTCGGCCGGCCTGATCACGATGGCCGTCATCCTCAACGGCATTGGCCGCTTCGAGCCCCAGCAGGTGGCCGTCGGCTTGTCGCTGTTGTGGGCCGTTGACCGCATTCTGGACATGGCCCGCACCGTGGTCAACGTCATCGACGACTGCGTGGTGGCCACCATCATTGCCGCCGACGAAGGCGAGCTGAACCGCGACATGCTGGCCAGCGGTGAAGGCTGGGAAGAAATCGTCTAGCGCACCAGAGAACCCCGGACGCACGGTGTTCGGCAGGGTCTCTCGGGTTATCCCGTAGCCGTCTGGCACGGCTATTCGGTGCTGCTGCCTGGTACTGCTGTCTGGTGCTTGACAGGGGCAACCCCTGGCCATTTCCACCGCCGGGCCGGGGCACTGAAAGGCTTCCACTATTGTAATAGAGGGCGTATCATAGAACATGCAACATTGTGAGTTAGCGTATCTACTTTTCGGGATGTGTTTGAGCACGTGATGATCTCCCAGGTCCG
>JAGQHJ010000138.1 GCA_020431915.1 Cyanobacteria bacterium HKST-UBA04
TCATCAAGATCAAGGGCCAGGAATCGACCCGCAGTGGCCTGATACAAGCCAAACTGAAGGAAATCGACCCGAACATCAAGTTGCGGATTTTCCCCGGCTTTAACGGTGCCGAGCGGGCCGTACTGACCGGCCGGGTCAAGGACACCACCGTGGTGGCCAAGGCCGTGAACTTTACCGCCATGTTCTATGGCGAGCCTGGGCTCAAGATCATCGCCGGCCAAGGTGGCAACATCCTCAATGAGACCCAGCAGGAGCAGGCCCCGGAAACGGAAACCGGCAACTTTGCCCCGGACGAGGTCAAGGCCGGGTTGGTCAGCAACTTCGGCAGCAACCTGCTGTACGGCTCCATTGTCACGGACCAAACGGGCAATGTCGTCAGCCTGCTGGAAGTTGAAAAACGCCCTGTCGTCCGTACCAAGATCATGTTCATGGAAATCCGCAAGGACCGGCAGTTCACCAGTAACAACTACGCCCAGCTCATTACCAACGACGTCAATTTCCTCACCCATGGCGGCACCTTTTCTCAAGCCACTCCCACGCCCATCGGTATTTTCAATGCCGCCACCGGTGTCGCGACCTCCCAGGTCGGCTACCTGTTTGGGGGTAACGAGTTCGGCGGCCTGTTGAGTGCCATCATCAACGATGGCGATGCCCGGATCCTGGCTGAGCCAACCATCACCACCCTCAGTGGCGAACCGGCCTCCTTCCTGGCTGGTGGCGAATTCCCCATCCCCGTCTTGGGCACCAATGGCCAGATTATCGTCACCTTCAAGCAATTCGGGATTCGCCTGCAAATGCTGCCCACCATCACCGACCGTGGGACCGTGCATATGCAGATCACGCCCGAGGTCAGCAACATCGACCCGACAGCCGGCATTACGCTGCAAGGCATTACCGTACCCGGCTTGGCCACGCGCCGTACCCAGGCCGTCGTTGAGTTGAAAGACGGGGACTATTTCGTGCTGGGTGGCTTGTACGATGATCGGCAGACGGACACGTACAACAAGGTGCCCGTATTGGGCCAAATCCCTATCCTTGGCTCCCTCTTCCGCAGCCAGGACTTCCAGCGGTCAAAAACCGAGCTGATTGTCGTCATCCACCCCGAGGTGGTGCACGACATGGATTTGAGCGAGCTGGAAGCCACTGCCCACCAGCCTGCTGACGACATACAGGTACGCACCTATACCGATGAACAGACCCGGGATTGGGTTAACGCCGTCAATGAAACCAAAAGCCAATCCACCGTCTTTGGCTTGCGTCACCCCCAACGCGAACGGGAACTCAACTACACCACAACCCAGATGAACAGCGGCATCAAGCCCAAGCCATTCCCCAGGAACCTTTCGCCATCGATGACGGCTGACCCTGGCAAACAGACCCGCCTGATGATAGACGAGGAATAACTTGGCCAAGGGTATTTACAGTCTTTGGCCAGCCGTATATCAAGGCTGACAAGGGTTTTAGCCATGTTACGGGATTGTGAAGGGGCCGTTTAAGGGAGGGCTTAAACGGGAAAAGTACCTTATATGCTCTATGTTGCTATGAGGATACTGTTATGGGATTTGTTGCGCGTTTATTGGCTTCTGTATGCACCGTTGGCCTTATGGCCTCTAATGGGTGGGCCATTGCCATGCCACTGCCGGTTAACCCTTCGGATTATCTGACCAACCAGGCAATGTGGGAGACCCCTGCGACGACCGCCCCGAATGATCTCTTGGCCGAGGAACTGCCGCCGCCGGGGGTTCAAGTCATTGAGTGCGGGGACACCGATGATGACGGCATGTGTAACGACGTTGACATGGAAACCGGCGAGGAAGAAGAAGAAAACGATCAGGAAAACTGACCCCTGTGGCCTCTTTGCCGGGTTGGCTGACAACACTGTATTGAACAACACTGAGGAGATTTAGGGTGGTGAAATATTTTGAGCGTGGACTTTTCAAGTTCCCAACACCAATCATAAACCTGTTTCGTGGGCGTCGTAAGGGCCAAAACAACTTGTTGGCCATCGCCACCATTATGTTCGGTATGATGACCGGTGTCCTGTTTGTCGACGTGCCGTTGTACTTCAACACGTACCGCCAGCTCCAGACCGTGGTGGATGCCGCGGCGCTTGCCGGGGCTGCCAGACTCCCCGAGGGCGAGTCACAGGCTGAAGCCGAGGCCCTGCGCGTGGCCAAGCTAAACCCCTTACAAGGGCTTGAGGACGGCATTGAACCTAATGATTTGACATTTCAATCCGATAGCCAGTCCCTGACCGTCACCGCCTCGGTGGATGTACCGACGGTATTCGGACGCTACCTGTGCAACGGCCAATGCATGTATTTCCCCGTGTCCGCCTCCGCCAAAGCCTTGCCCGCCGCCCGGGACACGATTCTGGTTATTGACAACTCCAGTTCAATGACGGATTTAGGCAACAACCGCCCGATGCGTGACGTCAAGGACGCTGCCGAGCTGTACGTCGATGAAGTCGAGGATTTCGACTCCCAGTCCGTCGACCGTATCGGTGTCGTCACCTTTAACCGGACCGCCTCGGAACGCATCCAGTTAACGGGCAAGAACGATCCCGGCGGTTTCGGTGCCGTCAAGAACGAAATCCAAACCATTAGCGCCTACAGCGGTTCGGGCTGGAACACCAATTACTACATCGGCCTCAAAACCGCCCTCGATGAGATGGAGCAACGGGGTCGGCAAAACGCCAACAAGCATATTATTTTCCTGACGGACGGTGAACCCAATCTCCCTGGGCCTACGGCCTATGCGGCGTATGACCAGTACAACCCGCTGGATTTCTGTCTGGACCCGCTCCATGCCTCGCCGCCCGTACAAAATGCCTGCTATTACGTGCGCCATGGCCGGAACTGGTACCGGGTCTGCCCCAAACTGCCCAGTGAGCAAATTACCGACAACATGATCGGGCAGCAATACCACCAGTGCGGGCTTGACTATGTCGACTACATGGACTCGATGACCCACGGCCAAATCCAGCGTGCCAAAGCACTGGGCGTCAAAATCACCACCATCAACATCGACGACCCCAGCAACTCCAGCTCCTCGCACGCCATCATCCAACGGCTAATCAAGGATAGGGAGTGGGATTCGGGCTACCTGGTCTACGCTTCCTCGGAAACCAATGGCAAATCCTACGAAGCGGCTGCTTATGATGCCACGACAATGGCGACCATCTACGAAAACATTGCCAACGACATCCATATCAAACTGGTGAAAGCCGACTAGGTTCTCCCCATTGGCTTGAGACCACCGATCATCCTTCACAGCGCCATGCCTGCCCCCACAAGGCACCATGGCGTTGTGGCGCGTGGTTTATTAGGGCACCGTGGAATCCAGTGTCAGGTTCACGTCGAAGGCCGGCGCCGAAAGGGTTATTT
>JAGQHJ010000012.1 GCA_020431915.1 Cyanobacteria bacterium HKST-UBA04
GTAAAAGAAGGCGGTGTAGTCCGACACCCGCAGTGCCTGGTGCATGTTGTGCGTAACGATAATGATGGTGTAGTCCTTGCCGAGCTTGCGCACCAGCTCTTCCACCTTGTGGGTGCTGGCGGGGTCCAGGGCACTGGTGGGTTCGTCCATCAGGATAATTTCGGGGTTGACGGCCAGGGTTCGGGCAATGCACAAGCGTTGTTGCTGCCCACCGCTCAGGGCCATGGCGCTGTCCTTGAGGCGATCCTTCACTTCGTCCCAGAGGCCGGCCTGGGCAAGGCACCGAGCCACAATGTCGTTAAGGGCATGCTTGTCTTTCAGGCCGTGCAGCCGGGGCCCGTAGGCCACGTTTTCAAAAATGCTTTTGGGGAAGGGGTTGGATTTCTGGAAGACCATGCCCACCTTTTTGCGTAGCTCGACCACGTTGGTGTCGGGGGCGTAGATGTTCTGTCCGTCTATGAGAACGTCTCCGCGCACGTCGCAGCCAGGTACCAAATCGTTCATGCGGTTCAGGGTCTTCAGGAACGTGGACTTGCCACAACCTGACGGGCCGATGAACGCGGTGACGCTTTTGGACGGCAGCTTCACCGAGATATCGTACAGGGCTTGGTGGTTGCCGGGGTAATAGAAGTTCAGGTGCCGTGTTTCAATGCCGGATGTCGCCGTGGCGGCCCCCAATGGCACGGGGGTGATGGCGTCTACAGACGGTGGCTGAACCATGATGGCGTTCCCTTTTGGTTTGGAAGTCGGTTCGGTCGGTTTTTCTACTGTTGTTAAAGTGGCTTCTGTAACTACCATTTGTATTGTTTCCTGAAACAGTGCCGCAGGGCAAGGGCGACGAGGTTAAACCCTAAGACAATTAACAAAAGAACAAAAGCGGTGCCGTATTGCATGGGGCCGACGGCCGCCGTGTCCGGGTGCTGCGTGGCCAGCACGTACAGGTGGTAGGGTAGGGCCATTACCTGGTCAAACAGGCCTCGGGGCAAAATGGGCAGAAAAAACGCCACGGCCGTCAGCAGAATAGGGGCCGTTTCACCGGCTGCCCGGCCAATGGAGAGAATGGTGCCTGTTAAAATGCCGGGCATGGCGTAGGGTAACACGTTGGTCCAGATGGACTGCCATTTGGTGGCCCCCAGAGCCTGGGAGGCTTCCCGGAAGGCGATGGGCACGGCATCCAGGGCTTCTACGCTGGCCACGATAATGGTGGGCAAAATCATGCAGGCCAGTGTCAGGCCGCCGGCCAACACCGACGTGCCGAAGCCGAGCTGTAAGACAAAGAAAGCCAGGCCGAACAGGCCAAAGAGGATGGACGGGACCCCGGCCAGGGTCAGTATGCTTAGTTGGATGGTGCTCGTCAGGCTGTTTTTCGGGGCGTATTCCTTCAGGTAGACGGCACTTAAGACCCCCAGCGGCAGGGCCATGGCAATGGCAATCAAGACCAGGTTGATGGTGCCGACGATGGCTGGCAAAATGCCGCCCGCTGCCCCGCTGTGGCTGGGCATGGCCAGTAGGAAGTCGGCGTTTATGGCAGGTAGTCCCTTGGCCACGACGTCAAAGATGATGGCGCCGACGGCAAACACGATGGTGTAGGTAATGGTGCGCAAAGCGAACGTGACCAACCGTTGGTTACGGGCATATTGCAGCCACGGGGTTTGGGTCGGCGTGCCGCTGTAAAACACCTCTGGCGCCTTTTGGTCGGCAGCAGTCGGTTGCTTTTGGGGGTCGTTCGGGCTGTTCGGGGCTGACATCGGGGATAAAACACCTGTGGTTTAAAGGGTGGTTGGTGGTTCTGGATTAATGGGTTTGGAAGCGGCGCAGAATGGCCTGGGCCGACATGTTCAATAAAAACGTGGCAAAGAGCAGGGTGACCCCGACACAGAACAGGGCATGGTAATGCTCGCTGCCAAAGGGCACCTCGCCCATTTCGGCGGCCACCGTGGCCGTCATGGTGCGCACGGATTCGAGGGGGGATAGGGTCAGGATCGGGGCGTTGCCGGTGACCATCAGCACGGCCATGGTTTCGCCAATCACCCGGCCCAACCCAAGCAGCATGGCGGCCGTAATGCCAGGCAGTCCGGCTGGCAGGACCACGAAGAAAATGGTTTCGATTTTGGAGGCCCCCAGGGCAACGGAGGCTTCCCTAAAGGCGTTGGGGACGCTACGCAGGGCATCTTCGGAAATGGAGATCATGGTGGGCATGGCCATTAGGGCCAGCAGCAGACCCGCACTTAGAGCATTTAGCCCGGAAGGCAGGCCGAAAACGGCTTTGACTGCCGGGGCCAGAACCATGAGGCCGAAAAACCCTATGACCACCGATGGAATGCCGGCCAACAGTTCTATGATGGGCTTGAGTATACTGTTTTCAGTCGGGCCGGCAATTTCGGCAATGTAGGTAGCTGCCGCCAGGCTTACCGGGACAGCCACCAGACCGGCAATAATGGTGACCAACAGCGAGCCGTTAACCAGGGGCAGCAGACCGTATTGCTTGTCGACGGATGAGGCCGGGTTCCATTTGCCTGTCAGCAGCCCTTCAAGCCCCATGTGGTTGTCCGAGAGGAAGGGGGCGGCTTCTGATCCGATGTAGAAGAAAATGAGGGCCACGATCAGGATACTGGTCAGGGCGGTGATTTTCAGGATCCAGCCAATGAGCTTGTCGGTGAACTGCGGCTGCAGACACCATATGGGCTGATTGCTGCTGTTTAAGGCGGGAACGTTGTTGGGAAAGGAGGGGGTGGCCATAGGGGTTACTGTCCTGATGCGATGGCTTGCTTAAGGGGGATGTAGCCGTTGTCAATCACGATTTGCTGGCCTTGGCGGCTTTTGGTGAAATCGATAAAGGGCATGGCGGCTTTGGGGCTAAGGGTGGAGGTGTACAGATACAGGGGCCTGGAGATAGGGTAGGCCCCGGAGTTGATGGTTGCCAGGCTGGGGGCCACGGCGGGTTGGCCGGCGGCTTTGGAGACCCGAACAACCTTGATCTTGTTGCCGGCTTTTTCGGCGTATCCCAGGCCCACATAGCCAATAGCCGAGGTGGTGGTGGCTACCGACTCGATAATGGAGGCGGTCGACGGCATAAACCGCGCCGTATCCGAAAAATCCTGCTTCTTCAGCACGTCGTCCTTGACGAAGGCAAAGGTGCCGGAGCTTGACTCGCGTGAGAACACCAGCACGGTCTCGTTGGGGCCGCCCATCGATTTCCAGTTGGGGGTTTTGCCGGTCAGCAGGTCCTTGAGCTGGTCCATGGACAAGTCGTTGATCGGGTTGAGGGGGTTGATGATCATCACCACGCCATCGCGGGCCACCACGTGCTCGACCAGATCGGCGTGATTTTTGAGGGCCATGACCTTCTCTTCGTGCTTAATGGGTCGCGAGGTAGCGGCAATGTCCGTATTTCGGTTCAGCAGGGCGGCCACACCCGTGCCGCTGCCACCGCCGGTTACGGCAACCACCTCGTCGGGGTAGGCCTTCGTGTAGGCCTCGGCCCATTCGCTGACCAGATGGACCATGGTGTCCGAGCCCTTGATGGTGATGAGGTGGGAGGACTGGTTGGGAAAGAAGCAGCCCGAAGTCGTGCCCAATAAACCGAACAGCACCAAGGCACCACACAGCCACAACGGGCCTGGGGCAACCAGCCTTAAGGGCATGGGGGGCAGAAAGCGAAACCTCACGGAAACATCACCTTGATTCAGGGCCATTTGTTCAGGGGTATTGCGGAGCAGGCCCACCACTGTCCGTATCCTAACAAAAACGGGGCCAAGGCGGAAAAAACCGTCCCCGTCCGGCCTAAAAATATGTACCGTTTGTAACCAAAAAGATATGTAACAGATTTCCTGGGCCATGCTGAAAATAGGCAATTTCGTTAATAATTTGTTTTTATTTTGTTAGTACAGGTATCATTGGAGATTTTTGGTTATGATTATGGCTGCGCCAACCTACAACCCTTATGGTGGCGGTAACCCCTATGGTGGCGGTAACCCCTATGGCGGTCAACCCCAGATTCCGCTGGCCCAACCCCCGACCTTGCCTTCGTATAACCCCTATGGCGGTGGCGGCCTGTACGGTGGCGGTGGTAACCCCTATGGTGGTGGCGGCCTGTATGGCGGCAGTAACCCCTATGGCGGCGGCGGCTTGTACGGCGGCGGTAACCCCTATGGCGGCGGCGGCTTGTACGGCGGCGGTAACCCCTATGGCGGTGGCGGTTTATCCTCGCCCGGGATGCAGCAATTTTTTAACTCCCCGTTGATTCAAACGGTAATGAACCTGTTTGCCAGCTTTGGTATCCAAAACCCCATGCAACCCACCCAGCCCTTTGCCCCGCAAAACCCCTATGGTGGTGGCGGGTCTTACGGTGGTTTTGACCCCTACGGCCTGAGTAATCCCTATGGCGGCGGTGGGTCTTATGGTGGTTTCGATCCCTATGGCCTGAGTAACCCCTATGGTGGCGGCGGTCTGGTTATGGGAACCCAAGTGGCTCCTGGAAGCTACCCCGGTCAACCCCCTCAGTTGCCTTCGTTTCCATGGGCTTAACCCCTTAACCCCCTAATCGGTTTTACGGCATCAGTCTTACAACACCAGTTTTACAACACCTTGGGTCCCGTCTCGACGGTCCAGGGTGTTTTGGGTTGACGGTTCTAATTTGGGTTGCTACAGCCGGCCTACCGACTCCCCTGCATGGTGGAGGCGTGCCCCTGCCCCTAAAGCAACGGGCGGATTGGGCCGACACACCCGTTGGCCGGATCACGCTGTTTTTTGACCCGGCTGCCAGACAAGCAAAAACTTCTGTCTGACTGATTGATGAAGACCTTCCCTTTTGGAGTTTGACCCGAGGCCTGTCGTATGAAACAAGATTTGGAAGCCTGGTTATCCGAGTGCCTGTTGCTGCGCTGCGACGTGGACGAGGTGGTTGACATTCTTGAGCAGCAAGGTATTCCGTCTCAGGAAACCAAAAGCAAGATTGATCACCTGCTGGCCATGCCCTTGTTTAAGACGGCCAGTCGGGTAATGCGGGACATGAAGCGCTTGGAATGGCAGATGAGCATTTACCAGAACAACTACGAGATTCTGCTCAATGAGGTGGGCTTTACCGAGATTGACGTGACTGCGTTTGACCAGGCCATGTTTTTGGAGCGCCATTATATTGCCAGCCAGCCGTTGGTTATCCGAAATTTCCTTAAGGGATCAGTGGCCCTGCAAACGTGGACGGACCGCGAGCATTTGAAGGCCAATTACGGGCAGTTCCAGGTCGAGGTCAAGCACGGTGACAAGCTGCACCCGGAGAAACTGGAAGACAAGTATTTTGCCTTTGCCGACTTTCTCGATTTGATTGGCCAGCCCGAGGACATCAAGCGTTACATCTACTATATGACGGCCTACAATGCGGCCAAGAACCAGCCGCTGGTCGATGCGATGATGCACGAAATCGTGACGCCGGATTATGGCGCGGTGGACGACGGCAGCCACGAGTGTGTGTTTTTGTGGGTGGGGCCGCCAATGACCAAGGCCCGGTTCCACATTGACATGAAAAGCGGGCTGCTGACCCAGGTAGTTGGCCGTAAGCGTGTTTTGCTGGCCCCGCCGCATCATATTCACCATATGTACATGATGGAAAACCATTTTGCCAGCGAGATTGACGTGGACCGTCTCGACGCTTACCGGCACCAGTTGTACTGCCAAAAGGTGCAACCGGTTGAGGTGGTTCTTGAACCTGGCGATGCCGTGTTTTTGCCCGCTACCTGGTGGCATTACGTCGAGGCACTCGATGAAAGCATTTCGCTGACCTTTGCCAACTTCAAGTGGTTTAACGACTACCAATGGTTCCACCAGGTCTTCCCGGAGTTTGACAAGCTGTAGGCAAATCGCTTTGTCGCCTTGTTTGTTGAGGCCAAGCGGGCCTGGGGCTAATCCGTGCTTTTTTCCTGTTCATGTGCCTGTCCAAGACGGGCGGCTTGGGGTAAAATCAAGGCCTCGAACGACTTGATCCCTTTCCGTTTGAGGCGATTTGATTGGATGTTATGAGCGATAAACCCATTATTGAATTAATCCGTACGGTTGCCTGGGGCGATGTGCTGATGACCACGGCCACGTTTGGTGGCCTGGCTGAGCAGGGTTATGCCATTCGCTATGTCACAACCGATTCGCTTAGTACCCTGCTGGCGCATAACCCGCTGGTGGACGAGCTGGTGGTTGTCCCGCCGAGCCGGACGGGAAACTGGTTTCGATCCTGGCACCTGTTGCAGCAGGTTGCTTCGGCCACCCGCGGAATGCAGCGGCCTGCCCGGCGTATTCTGTTTAAGAACAGTCCGTCCCATACGCTGCTGCGATCCGGCCTGAACCTGATTAAGCCGGGCTGGGGCAATACCACACCGGTGATGGGGCATCATCTGCGTCATGTTTGCGCTCAGGCGGCCGTGCCTTACAGCGACGAGCTGATGCTGGCCTTTACCGATGAGGAGTTGGCGTGGGGACAGCAGTTCAGTGACTCGGTGCTGCTGCACATGTTTAGCAGTAATCCGGCCAAGGATTGGCCGGTGGCCCGGTGGCAGGCCTTGGCCCATTATATTGAGGATCATCATGGGCTGTCGGTTTTTCAGGTCGGCAAACCATGGCATGAGGCGGCCGATGTGATCCCATGCATCAACAACCCGTCCATGCGCCATGCCATGGCTGCCGTGGCCCAATGCCGGTTGTTTGTGGGAATTGACAGCGTGTTTAACCATGTGTGTCGTGCTGTGAATCGCCCCGCCGTTATCTTGTTCGGGGCCACCCATCCGGGGCAGTATGGCTATGGCCAGAACCTTAACCTGTGGCAGGGGGGGCAATGGTCGTTTACCAAGGGGTGTCTGGAAGCAGCCGGGTTACCGCTCAGTGATGACATTCCTGCCGCGTGGGGCCAGCCCGGGTTTATGGTTCAATCCGGTACCCATTCGGCGATGGCCGCCAATACCCTGCAACTGGTTGCGGCTGCCACAAACGCGGCCTTGGCTACACCGGTTGGGGGAGATTTACGACAGGCCGCCCTGGCCTAAAAACAGCCTAAAAATGGCAAAAATACTGTCTGTCAGCGTATTTTAGGCTTTTTAAAAACACGGTTGTCGGCCATGCCCCTATTCAAGGTGTGCCGGGTTTAGGCGATACGAGGCATAGGGGCATCTGCCCAACGGTTCAACATGTGTGTCATTGTGTGCCTCCCCCTTAAACAACCGCCAGCCCTAATCAGAAATCCGAATCATAAATTTTAATCAAAAGTGTGTCTTGAATTCGTCTGTTTTTGAACGCCTCTTTATTTGAATCTCCCCCTAGTTGAAGTCCCCTTATTTTTTGTCCCAGAGCGAGATACTGTGCCATGTCATTAACCGTGTTCAGCGACCCGATCGCCATCAATTTGCAAACAACCGTCTCGAACCAGAATGGTGGTTTGAGTAAAACCTTCGAGAAACTGTCGTCCGGCAAGCGTATTAACCGGGCAGCCGATGATGCGGCCGGCATGGCCGTGAGCAACGAACTGGAAACACGGGTTCGTGGCGAAGCCCAGGCCTTGCAGAACGTGCAGGATGGGTTGAGTATGCTTAACGTCGTTGACGGGGCCTTGCTTCAAATTTCGGGCATGTTGCAGAAAATTCGCGAGCTGGTGGTGCAAGCGGCCAACGATACCTACGATTCGCAGAAGCGCGAGTACATGGCCGACACGATTAACCAGTACGTGTCAACCATTAACCAGATTGCCGAAGGGGCTCAATTCAACGGGGTTCCCCTGCTGGGTGAAAGCGTCGGCAACAACAACACCTTTTTAATCCAGGTGGGGGCCGGTCAGGGTAGCCAGGACGTAATCGACATCGGGGCCGTTATCCAGGATGCCACGATGAAGCCCGTGGCACCCTTCAACAGTGGCCTTCCCCCGTTCCAGTTTCCTGGCCTGTTTGCCAACCTGGACGCCAACATCTTTTTGGTCAGCAACCCGGCCCTGATGACGAGTCGGTACCTGCCCGCCATTGACGCCACCCTCGGTGAGCTTGAAAGCCGCATTGCCAAGGTGGGGGCGTATACCAACCGGCTTGAAGGCGTGTTGAACAACATTGCCGTCTCCCGGCAAAACCAGTTGTCGGCGCAGTCGGCCATCATCGATACGGACATGGCCAAAACCGTCAGCCAGTTGACCCAGGTTCAGCTTAAGCAGCAAGGGGCCGTTGGGGTGTACCGAAATTTTCAGGACAACGCACGCCAGCGCATGGCCAACCTGATTCAGGGGCTGGGCTAGGGCTTAGGGTTCTTGTGACCTGTAATACCGGGTGAGCTGGGCCACGCTGTCGCGTGCCGGGTGATCACCGGGCATCATGGCCAGGCATTCCTGGTAAACCGCGCCAGCTTCATCCAGGCGGTTCAGTTCCGTCAGGACGTTGCCCTTGAGCATCATCCCCTCGACGTGGAAACCGTACAGCCGCAGCAGCATGTTGGTCATGGTCAGGGCCTCCGGCCACATGGCCAGTTTTCGGTAGAGTGCGGCCATCAGGAAATACGATTCGCGCAATGCCTGGGTGGGAAAGAGTCGGCGTTCGACCTGGCCCATGGCGTTTAGGATCAATTGGCGACGGACGGGATTCCCCACCTCCAGGGCATGGACATACGGTTCGACGGCCTGCAGGGCATAGGGGTCGTAGCGGTTCAGGTGCAGCAGGGTGAGGATGGGCTTGAGGTAATCCGCCCCCGCTTTCGGCTGGGTGTCGTATACCCAGTCATACTGTCTAAAGAGCTGGTTGGGCAGGTTGTACAGGTCCAGTACATGGTTGAAGAAATAGTCGCTCATCGACGCGGTTTGGCTGGGGTGGGCGGGAGTAAAATCCATCATGCATGTGACCAGATCCAGGTACCTTGGGCGGGTTAAAAAACAGCGCCCACCTTTTAGCCGGGTATAGTGCTCAAGGGCCATGAAATTGACCCCCACCGAAAAGCCTTCGTTGTGGAATTCGATGTAATCGTTGTGGAAGCGTTCCAGTGCCTCAGGCTGGGCATGGCCCTTGTCCGAGATGAGGGCCAGCAGCCGGCCGTTGCACAGGGCCGACAGATTTTCCAGAGCCCGTAACCCGCCAATGGGAAATTCGAAGGCGCCTATTTCGTACTGGGTTTCAAACACGTTAAGCACGGCATCAATGACGGGCACCCCGTAGTAGGGCAGGGTGGCCTTGTGGCACGATTCCTTCAAGTCAAGCTGGTTGGCACGCACCGGACCCTGGTTTTGGTTGGGAGCCACCACGCGGCTGGTATAGTACAGCACCTCCTGTAGCTGATGATCGACAACCCGGAAACAATCATGGGGGATGGTGTCAAAGTAGTAGTTACCAATAACCACCAGCGGGTTTACCAGGTCGTTGGCCAGCGAAATACTTTGGCCACTGGTTTGCAGATGCATGGTGTGGTCGGTTTGTGGGTCAAACACACAGCGATCCATCAGACCCGATTGGAGGAAGGGTTCGAGCCGATAGTTGTGGGCGTACATTTCCACAAGCACCGAGGTAAAATCGCTCAGGACGTATTTGAAGGCCAGGGTTTTCAACTGTTCGTGGCCGGCCAGCAGTTCGGTCATGCTGACAACGAAATGAAAGGCAAACTGGCCCAGCCCGGCGCCGGCCTCAAGCACATACAGCGGCTCGGCCAGATCCAGATTGTTCAGGTTGTCGCACAGCCAGTGGTAGACCAGCCGGGCATAGGTGTCTGCCAGCAGCACGGTGTTGGTGGGGCCATAGGGTACCCACTGCCATGCCCCAGGGCCCTGGCTGGCGTAAAAGGCTTCGTTTAGTTGCCAGAGCACGGTCTTGGAAAAAGGCACCCCGCGATCAAACAACTCAATGTGGTGGCTGCCGGCGGTGGTTTGAGGGTCGGCTGGCGGGGGTGAGTCAGGTCTCATGGCCGAAGAAAAATCCCTATGGTCTGAGGGGCGTGGAGGTTACGCGTTCTTGGGTGAATCTGCCATCTCGGGCATGTCCGCCATGGCAGCGGTGAGCATGGTGATCATGTTTTCCACATCGTGCCGCATGGGGTTGTCGGCTGCCATGGCCTGCAGGCATTGGTGGTAAACCTCGATAACGGACGGATTGCCAAGATGGTGATACAGGTTGGCTTTCAGCAGCAGGCCATCCACATGATCGGGTTCGGCTGCCAGCAGTTCGTTGATGACGCGCAAGGCGTCCTCGTAGCGGTCCAGCAGCTTGTATAGGGTGGCCAGCAGAAAATAGGACTCGATATGGTTGCGGCTGGGGTACAGGTTGGCTTCAACACGCTGCATGCAGTTAAACAGCAGGTGCTTTCTAAAGCTGTTGGTCAACGCCAGTTCGCCGATGTAGCAGTCAATCAGTTGCAACGCCCATGGGTCATACTGGCACAGTTGCAGAATGCCGACAAAGTCCATGAACACATCGTCCTGCTCGTCGTTGGCCAGGGTGTTGGGATCTTTTGGCTGTGCCATGGCCGTATTGGCCCGTGTCAGCCAGCGGTACACTGAAAATACCTGGTTAAGCAGGTTGGTTTCCTGCAAATAGCGTTCAAAAAAGGCGGTGGTATTGTGACCGTGGCCTTCTTGTCGTGCCATCGGGCTGAAGTCCATCCAGCAGGTACGCAAGCGCAGGTGTTCGTCGTGGGTGAGCAGCACATGCCCGCCATGGGCTTCGGCCAGTTGCTGAATGGCCAGGAAGTTGACCGGAAAGGAAAACCCTTCGCCGTGCTTGTCCAGTACGCGATGGTTAAAGCGCTTGACGATGCCGGGATGAACATCCCCCTTGTCCGTCATTAGCAGAAGTAGGTTGTCGTTTGTTAACCGGCGCAGGTTTTCAATAACCTGAAACGCGCCAACGGGCAGTTCAAAGGCATGGTGTTCCCAGTCTTTGGCCCATTGTGCCAGGATATGGTTATGCACAGGGTTTGGGTAATACTGCGCCACGGCGTCGGTATCAAGCGGCAGGGGGCATTCATCAATCATCAACGAGGCGATGGACAAAGGCTTGTTGTAGCCCTGGGTGTCGACATGGCGGTAGGTGTTTACCCGTACTTCATGCAGGCGGTGGTCGATAATCTTGAAAAAGTCCTGGCGCAGGCTGTCGAAAAAGTAGTTACCGATGACCAGGCAGGGGTTTACGAAATCGTCGGGTTTCAGGGTTTTGTTGGCGTGCTGCAGGCAAAGCGACTGGTCGTATTCGGGGCTGAACAAGGCAATGTCAAGCTGACCGCGCTTGATGAACGGGGCCAGTTTTTCGTTGTGCTGCCATTCGTCAATGATGGATTGGGCAAAGTCCGTGATAACGGTTATGACGTTGAGATCAACCAGGCGCTTGTCGGCGGCCAGGTAATGCTGTAGTTGCCGAACGAAGAAATAACCAAACTGCCCGACACCGGCTGCCGCCTCAATGGCGTAAATCGGGTGGTTTTTGTCTAGTTGCCCGACGTGATCAGCCAGCCAGTTTGCAAACAACTGGGCATAGGTATCGGCGATGGCTACCGTATTGGTAATCCCGTAGGGGATACTCTTCCACGCGTTGATGCCCTGTTTCCGGTAAAAATCCTCGAGCAGATCCCAGACGATGCACTGCGAAAACCGGACTTGGCGGTCAATGACTTGCACACCGACTTCGAAGCCACTGTTGGACGGGGATGGTACGTTATGTGAAAAAGGGGTGGTCACGGCCGGCGTGCACCTCTACTTAGCCTCTGGACGGGATTCGATGCTTGTGACGGAAGGACGGGTATGGGATTCATAGGGGATAGGGTTTTGAAAGCCCTATTATATCCTATTGCCCGTAACTCCCTATTATGGAGGAAACGATTGCCTGCGGGCTCCTCCATTTAATGTAGGGCGAGCCCCGGCAAGGCACCCCTCCCCCTGGCCCGTCCTATATTAAATAATCCTTAAAAAACGCTGTTCACCGGCCTTTGGCTAACAAAAAACCGGTTATTATATGTTTTTATAGTCTTAGAATAATATGGCTGGGAAACCCCATTCTATTCACTGTAAATGTGTGTGTGTAACATAGTGCGCTTTATTGAGGAGGTTCATCCTTATGGCGATTTCTCCAACATCGTTGATGTTCAAGCTGAATTACATTGCCAGCAATTCCGATCTCGAATTGCAGGATGGCTTAGACAAAATGCTTCAAAAGCAGGTGATGCGATCCACTACCATTCGTAACTTTGGTTTGGCGGCGCAGGATACCAATGATATTGTCAATTCGCTGATCGGTGATCAGTTTGGCTTAACCTAAACGGCGGTTAACGCCTTCAAACGACAGGTATTTTTTGGGTGCCCCTTTGACGGCATCTGACAGTAGCTGAGTGTGTTTTTATTTATTCTCTCTCTCTCTCTCTCTCTCTCGTTTAATATCGTTTCCTTTTAAAGTAGCGTCTCTTCATTTCAAACGCGTCTCGTTTAACAACAGGAGGTATCTCGTGTGACTTCAGCAGCCGGATTGAGCCGCTCGCAACAGTATGTTGGCGCCAACTCCGATTTAGGCTTAACCAATGATGCCGATCTTATCCAGCAACGGCGTCGTATGGCTCAAACCAGTCAATTTATGCAACAGTTGGCGGTTCAGGACACCCAGGAAATTCTGCAACAGACCCTGGCAGGTCTTAATGATCAGGATGGTCTGGGCAACGGGACGACGCCGGGCCTGGATAACATTGGCAACGGTGGTAGCGCGTTTGATGACACCACCTTCCCGAGTCAGCCAACACAAACCAATGCCTTGCCCAATACCAACGGGCTGGCCAGCAACCTGAACAACATGACCCAAGGGTTATAAGGTTCTAGGGTTGCACATCCATCAATTAACAGCTTGTGCCGGGTGGTCTCTGTAACGACGACGCCTGTGCCGAACCGTAAACGCATTGTACCCAGGAGGTAGTGTCATGAGTCTCGATCCAAACAACTTATTGTCCGGTGTACCGCCAGCCACGGTACAAACGCCCGGCCAGCAGCAGCGTGACAACCAGCGCTTGCAGATTAACGCGGGCAACACCATTTTCGATAAAGCGATGGCTTTTCGTTCGCAAGAGCGGCAAGGCCTGAAGGGCTTGAACGATGTGGGTATTAAGAACACCCAGGCGTTCTCCAAGGGCTTTACCCAAGCGCTTGAAATTGGTAATGGCTAGTAAGGCAGCACCTTAATGGCTGTCATGCATACAGGCGGTGGCGCGTGCCTGAGGGTTTCTTGACCCGTTAGGCGGTATGGCTTACCCCTTCTTTCTTTAGTTTCGCCATGGGCTTTGCATGAAGGGCAACGGCCTTGGGCTGCCGGCTTATTTTTTAAGCCGGTTTCTGAAATCCTTGTATAGTCTTTGTTTTCACGGTGTCAGGCAATGAAGAAATGTAAACATTCACCAACGCGCTGTCACAAAACCGGATAAAAACTCTTTAATACACTTGGAACAAGTAGAACAAGCTAAATTATATTTAGGCTGTGGGAGGTTAATCGTACTATGACATCAACAGCAGGGCTGTCTCGTCAACAGCAGTATCAAGGGCAGAACTTAGATTTGGCTTTATCGGATGATGCCGATAAGATCCAGCAAAAACGGAAGATGTCCGAAACGAGTCAACAGCAACAGCAGTTGGCCGAGCAAGATACGCAGGAATCATTACAGCAAGCCCAGCAACAAAACGCCGGCGGCGGCGGCAACGATCTGGCTAGCGCCTGACGTTGATTCGGGCACCTCGAAGCTCGTATCTTACAGGTTTTCTCGAACAGGTTATTTCACAGGTTTAATTTTTCTCCTCACCCAGTATATGGGCGGATGGGAAGTTATTATCGTACAGCAATGAAACAACAATAAGACACAAGTTAAGTCACTTTGTGTTATGGGAGGTAAAACAAGTGAAACGCAGACGTCCAACTGAGTTATATCAACAAGCTGGTGGTATTGGCGGTGGCGGTAATCCACCCCCGACCGTCCAGACCCCTGGTCAGCAAGAACGCGATATGCAGCGGTTGCAACTCAGTGCTTCTAACACCATTTTCGATAAAGCGATGGCTTTTCGTTCGCAAGAGCGGCAAGGTGTCAAAGGCCTCAATGATACGGGCCTGAAGAACGCACCGCAGTATGACAAGGGCTTCACCCAGGCCTTGCAAATGCAGCAAGCTTAACCGGCCGTTAAGTCGGGGTAAATCGGTTACATAAAACGCACACGGATCGATCTTTTAGGTCAGTCAGCGTGTACCCTATGATGCCGATTTACCTGGGTAACGGTTATCTCAGGTGGCTGCTCACCACAGCCTCCGGTCACACAGCTTGAACCGTTCGTTTGTCTTGGAATGCCCACAGGGCATGCCAACCAGCGTGATTCCCTTTAACCTTAGGGGTAACCCGTGCACAGCATCCTTACACCCTAGGGCGTGCCAATGGGCGTTTTCCCCGTCGGTTTGGGAGGATCGTTTTAATTTCGAGACACCCGATAGCTGGGATCACCTATACCTATACATCTACATTTATTCACCTACATCTATTTACCTATACACACTCACCTATACATACATACTCACCAACATCGTTGTACGGCCACTGTAATTTGGTTTATCCAGATTGCCATGGGCTTGCACTGCTACGAGATGGCACAGCCCGTTTGGTTTTGCTATGAAGGGCAGAGGCCAACGATTGTTTCACCCCAACAGTTACCTACACACTCACCCACTCACCCACTCACCAAAACACCCACTCACACACACATCACAATGACACGGTTTAGACCCGTTTTAGACTGTTACCAATGAACGATGGAGACCCACCACCATGACTTCCACTGCAGGATTAGCACGCTCCCAGCAATACATCGGCCAAAACATTGACCTGGGTTTGTCGAACGATGCCGACATTATTAACCAGAAAGCCCGTATGGCCCAGACTAGCGTGTTTCAGAGCCAATTAGCCGAACAGGACACCATGGAGAACCTTCAGTCGGCCTTACAGAACGTGCGTGCTTAAAGGTAAGCACGCCCCCATGGTTTTTTAGTTTATTCGTCCGTTTACGACAATTGGGCGGCGTGACTTTAGACCCTTGTCCTTTTCCTGCCTTTCAGGATGCCACCTGAAGGGCGCGCAGGTTGGCTAAATAACGCTTGCACCTTTTTACGAGAAGGGCTCTTTTACTTGAAACATCGGCATCCGGTCGATCTGTACAGGCAGGCTGGCGAGATTGGTGGCGGTCACATGCCGTCCGCAACAGTCCAGACTGCTGGTCAGAACCAACGCAATCTGCATCGATTGCACGTTACCGCTTCTAACGGTATTTTTGACAAAGCAATGGCATTTCGGTCTCAGGAAACTTTGAGTATAAGGAGAATGACCGATGTGGGCCTGAAGAACGGCCCGCAATTCACAAAAGGGTATACAGAGATTCCGCAGTTTCGCTGGGAAACCTAAAAGACGTAGCCAGCCAGCCATCCGTTGGCCGTCTCGATCAAAAGACGAGCACTGCAAACAGACAAAGCAATGGATTAAACAACCCCGACCAGCGTAATAGCTTGTCGGGGTTGTGGTTTGATGGCGGCCTAATGAAGGGGGCAAATCTTAATTTTCTGTTAGGGAACCTGCGTCAATGGCCGATCGTCCTTTACACTAGAATCTAATGAATAAGACGTGTATCCCATTGTTTAAGCACACCACAGTATCGTTATCGCATCGTTTGTTTAAGCTTGTTAGTGTAAGACCTGTCTGTGCCCCCGTCCTGTTTGCTCCCCCAGCCAACAGCATGTGGATCACCCCCCCCCATAGCCCAGACAGTGTGACGGGAGGTTAAACCAAGACCATGAAGCGAAGAGTCCCGACGGAATTGTACCACCAGGTAGGTGGCCTTGGCGGCGGGCTGCCGTCTCCCACCATCCAAACGGCTGGCCAGCAGCAGCGGGCCGCCCAGCGGCTGCAACTGAATGCTGCCAACACCATGTTTGACAAGGCCATGGCCTACCGGGCCCAGGAGCGCGAGGCGCTGAAAGGGTTGAATGATGTGGCCATCAAAAACTCGCCCCAGTTTTCCAAAGGGATGACCCAGGCCCTGACCATGCAGAACCAAGCGTAGGTTAACCCCCACAAGACTTTAGGAGATTGCCATTATGACTTCCGTTGCCGGATTAGGACGTATGCAAGGGTACATCGGACAGAACCTGGATTTGGGCCTGTCGATGGATGCCGACATGTTTTCAACCAAGGCCCGGATGGCCCAAACCAGCCAGCAAATGCAGCAGTTGGGCATGCAGGATACCCAGGAAAGTCTCCAAACGGCCTTGGCCAGTTCCCAACAGGCCGGCGGCGGTTCCGCCATGGGTGGCTTGGCCTAAGTCTCCACTTAATTTGTTTAAGCGATGCGATGATACCGGTCCGGTTTACTGACAGAGTAAATCGGGCCGGTACTGTTTGGTAACGGTCTCGGCGGCTTGTCGGCGCCAGTCGGCAATGGCCTGGTGATTGCCGGAACGCAACACGTCGGGGACCGCCAAGCCGTTGATGGTGGCCGGTTTGGTATATTGCGGGTATTCCAGCCGGCTGTTTTCAAAAGACTCGTGATGGCTTGATTCCTGATGGCCCAACACGCCGGGCAGCAGGCGCCCCACGGCATCAATCAGGCATGCGGCCGGCAGCTCGCCGCCGGTCAGTACAAAGTCACCGAGTGACAGCAGCTCGAGGTTGGGGATTAATTCGAGGATTCGGGCGTCCACCCCTTCGTAGTGGCCACAAATAAGCACCAGCTCGTCGACCTGGGCAAGCGCATGGGCCATGGGCTGTTTGAACGGCGTGCCCCACGGTGAGAGCATCATAACCCGGTGGTTGGATGGCAGGGGCTGAATGTGCTGCCAGGCATCGAGCAGGGGTTGGCACATCATCACCATGCCAGGCCCCCCGCCATAAGGGGTGTCGTCAACCTTGTGGTGCACGTCGGCGGTAAACTGCCGGGGGTTTACCGTGCGCAGGGTCAGCAGGCCCTTGTTCTGGGCCCGGCCAATGATGCTTTCCGAGCAGATTTGTGTGATGAGCTCGGGGAAGAGGGTAATAACAGTGAATTTCATAGGCGGTGGCAACGACCAAGATTGTCTGAAAATCAGGCGGGATCGAACATGCTGTCGAGGCCGGCCAGATGCAGGGTACGGGTATCGGGGCAGACCTCGGCAATGAACGGCTGGGTATACGGCACGCAAACGGTGTCGGATTGCACGCCGTTTGCTTGAGCCGGTGGGGCGATGTCGATGTAGAGCGTGTCGCCGGCAGACATCACGGTGGCCACAGTACCCAGAACACGCTGGGTGTCATGGCTGATGACGCTCATGCCCTGTAGATCGTCGGCATACACTTCGCCGGCTTGGAGGGGTGGTAAATCGTCGAGGGCTGCCACCAGTTTGTGGCCTTTGAGGGCCTCGGCCTCGTTGCGGGTGTTGATACCGGCCAGCTTGACGATGGCCAGGCCGTTGGCGATTCTGATGCGCTCGATGGCCAATGGTGCCGACGGGGCTGGGTTGGGTTTCAGCACGGAGGCAGGGGCCTGCAGCATGACCGTTTGAAGCCGAGCCGGGCCTTCAGCCCAGCGCATGGCCGTGTCGTAGGGACGAACTTTTATTTCGCCCCCCAGGCCACGGGCGGCCGTGATGGTACCAATCAGCCGCCGGGTGTCGGTGTCGGTGGCTGGGGCCGATTGGCCGGGAGCGGGGGCATCATGGGGAGCGTCATGGTTCAGTGTCGGGGGCACAGGGGGCGATTCCTTTGGATGGGCGGGGGATTTCTATATGTTACAAGCGTCAATGTTTGAGGTCAAACCAGGTCAAACCAAAAGGCTTGCTTTAACGTGTTTAAACGCACACAGCCCCAAACCAGTGTCTTGGTGTCTTGGGGCTGTGTCTAAAAATACAGGGGGCGCGTGGTGCGCGCGCCGTAGAAAAGAGGAGAGATGACCGGAGCAGCCCTTAATGGGTGGCTACGGCTGCTGCGGTGGTGGCAAAGGAGTCCACCGGGATTTTCTCGATGAGGGTGAACAGCAGGGTGCGCAGTTTATCGTTGTTTTCGGCCATCACCTTCAGCACTTCCTCGTGGCTTACCGGTTCAATACCCGGTACACCCGTGTCGTAGTCGGTGACCAGCGAGATGTTGACGGCCGACATATCCAGTTCCTTGACCAGGTGAACTTCCGGGTACTGGGTCATGTTGATGACGTCCCAGCCAGCCTGGCGGTACCAATCGCTTTCGGCACGGGTACTGAAGCGGGGGCCTTCGATAACGACGACGGTGCCTGTCGGGTGGTATTCCACACCGGTTTGGCGGGCCGATTCGATGGCCAGCTGGCGCAATTGTTCATCATACGGGTCGGCGGCACTAACGTGGCGGATGACCGGCCCGTCGAAAAAGGTATCCACGCGCCGGTAGGTCCGGTTGACGTATTGGTCGCAGAAAACGAACTGGCCGGGTTTGACTTCCTGTTTTAGGCTGCCAACGGCACAAGGGGCAATAACCTTGCTGACGCCCAGTTTTTTAAAGGCCCAGACGTTGGCCCGGAAATTGATTTTGTGCGGGGGAATGGTGTGACGCAGCCCGTGACGGGGCAGAAAGGCGACTTGTTTGCCGGCAATATTGCCCACGGTGATGTCGCTGCTGGTCAATCCGTAAGGGGTTTCCACCTGGACGGTCTGGGCATTTTCAATAAAATCGTAGAAACCCGAACCACCGAATACACCAATGTCTGCGTGAATCGTACTCATAGTTGCGCACCTTATTTAGCTTGTTGATATTTAGTTCGTTAATTCTTTTATCTGTCACGGGGCAAGCATCGCCACAAGGGGATGCCATGCAGTATGACACAAACCCCGACCCCGGCCATAGTCTTTCATCAAAAGCCTAGGTCAGTTTGGCGTCGTAATAGGTCTGGCGAAGCCAGGCAATGTGGCGGCCGTGCATGGTCAGGTTGTCAAACAGGCCGGGAATCTTGGGTAGCAGTTCGGGGGTTAGCATGGCTTTGTGCTGCCCAAGCGAAACGACCTGGCCCTTGTTTTTAAAGACAAAGCCCTTGCGGCGTTGGGGCAGGTGGCGGCGCTTGTACTGTAAAATGTCATCGGCTACGTACTGGGCCATCTGTTCGGTAGCCTGGCTGCTGGCGGGCACTACCGAACCGCTGGCATCCGTTACCCCGGCAGCGTCGCCAATAACGTACATGTTGGCGTGCCCCGGTATTTCCAGCCAGTCGTTTACACAGACC
Source organism: Cyanobacteria bacterium HKST-UBA04 (assembly GCA_020431915.1). Classification (GTDB taxonomy): domain Bacteria; phylum Cyanobacteriota; class Vampirovibrionia; order Vampirovibrionales; family JAGQHJ01; genus JAGQHJ01. Next base: position 19,208 of record JAGQHJ010000012.1, read on the forward strand.
CGGTCGCTGCCTGGCAGCTGCTCGGTGTTTTCCGGCAGCAGCCGGGGCGGAATGTTGGCCTGGATACCAGCCAGCCAGATGGGCGGCAGATCCACTTCCCATATCGTTTCGACCACTTCCTTGGTGTCGGGGTGGGTCGATTCGGTAATCAGCGTGGTGTCGGTTACCAGCTTGACGCGGTTGTTGGAGTGCACGTGGATGCCGGCCGCCAGCAAATGCTGCATGACGATGGCCTGTTCCTTTTCGCTGGCCATCGGCAGAATGTTGTGCTCGGCTTCAATCAGTCGGATGTCCGGCTGCAGGGAGGCCAGTTCCTGGGGGTAGTGCTCGACAATCTGGCGGTGCAGGTACGTGTTCAGTTCAAAGCTCAACTCCACACCGGACGGCCCGGCCCCGATAATGTAGAACGGTAGTTGCAGGTATTCGTAGGGCTGTTTGCGCCGGATCTGGGCCAACTGTTCCAGGCGCTCATCGATGGCGTGTTGGAAACGAGCCATATGGTTGGGGTTGAGCAGGGGAATGGTGTGTTGTCGAGCCCCTTCAATGTTGTAATAGTTGGGCCGGGCTCCGGTGGCCAGTACGGCCACGTTGAAAGGCAAAGGGCCTTGGGTGGTGTGCAGGATGGATTTTGTTTCGGCCGAGGGGGCCCATTCTATCCATTCGGCACTGCCCTGTACGTATTGACAGGCCTCGCCCCACTGGTCGAAAAAGGGTTTGCGATCCACGCTGGGTTGACGGCCGTTGAGGGTTTCGTACAGATAGGGCCTGAAAATGAACGCCGGTTGCGGATCAATCAGCCGGATGCGCAGGGGCTGCTTATGGCGGTGGCCGTTGCTTGCCCGTTCGGCTTTCATCATGGCCTTGGCCAGGGTAAAGCCGCCAATACCGCCCCCGATAACCACCACATCAAAGGTGTCGACATGCTGCTGTCCGGCACTAGGCCGGGCGGCTTGCCGTTCGGGTGTCTGCTGGCGGGAATGCCGGGTAAGCTGGGAAGAGGAGTTCACCATAACTGTCGGGGGTTGTCGCTTTAAAAAGGGAGGAGACGGGAGCTGTGTGGTACTGCAAGGTGGGGTTTAGGCCACAGAGCTACAGGGTTATAGGCGCATAGGAGCACAGAATCTACACAGCTTAGCAGAAACAGGGGGGCAGAATAGGGTGCGGCAAGGGCCCTACGCGGTAAACCGTTACAGTGGGCTTTTTTATTAATGTGGCATGGTGACAGGTAACGGGGGAAGGGGGGATGTGGTGCGCGGGTGGGGGTATCCTCGTGTTACAGTAGACAGGCCAACCTTGGCCTGTCTACTGGATTGTTCCTGCAGGCTTTAGGCCGTCGAACCGTTGCCGGAGTCGAAAACGACCGTTGATCATGTCCCTTGAGAAGATTTTCTGGCCTTTTATGCTGACCCTGTTTGCCGGGTTGTCCACGTCCATTGGTGGCTACCTGGCTTTTTTCGTTCGGCAGCGCAACGTATCGGCCATGGCGTTTATGCTGGGGTTCAGCGCCGGCGTGATGATTTATATCTCCTTTGTCGAGATCCTGCAGCAATCCCAGGTGTATTTAATCCATGCCATCGGGCCGGGCGGGGCGTGGGTGATGGTGGGCAGCTTTTTTATTGGAATTGGGGCTACGGCCATGGTCGACAACCTCTTCCCCGACCACATCGATCCCGAGCTGTTGGCCCATAACAGCCATACGCCGTCACCGGCTGTATCCGACGAGGCGCTGGTCTATGGCCAACCGGTGCACGAGGTCAATGACACCCAGGAGTTGCGCCGACGGCTGTTGAACCGAACCGGCCTGCTGACGGCCCTGGCCATAGGGGTGCACAACCTGCCCGAGGGACTGGTGACCTTTATGGCCGGCTATTCCAACATCAGTTGGGGCCTAAGCATTGCCGCGGCCATCGCCATCCATAACATCCCCGAAGGGATTGCCGTGGCCCTGCCCATATACCAGGCCACCAACAACAAGCTGAGAGCCTTTACCATGGCCACCCTATCTGGGTTGGCCGAACCGATAGGGGCCCTGCTGGGTTATTTTGTGTTGTGGCCCTTTATGAACGACGTGACGCTGGGGGTCATTTTTGCCTTGATTGCCGGCATCATGATCTATATTTCCTTTGACGAACTGATTCCCATTGCAGCCAATTACGCCCAAAGCGGCTTTGCTTTGAGCGGGCTGTTTCTGGGTATGCTCGTAATGGCGGTTAGCTTGCTGCTGCTGTAACCTTCGTGGGAGAGAGGCTGTTTACGTCAACAAGTGGCTTTTTCCGTCCAGGGCAGCCAGGTAGCTGAGCATGGGACCATCTTCGGTATGCACACCCAGGGCTAACCCATAATGCTTGGGTTTTTCGGTATGCTGCGAGGCAGAGGGCTGTTTGACAGAGTGGTGGGCTTGGTTGATCGGTTTCATTGGGGTGTCATGGCCTTTGTGGGGTTGCGATGGGGGTGTCTTCATTCCGGTTTGATCTCCTTATTCCCAAGCCTGGGTTGCAAAAAGGTATTTAAACCCTTTTAAAAATGCTGCCTGTAGGGGCAGTCAAGTCCTATATTCCCGTATCGGTAAGATAGTACACAGCTTTAGCTTTTTCTAGACTGTTTAATCGAGACCGTTGGCGGATCTCAACCTCTATCTGTCCCTCAGTCCCGAGTTGCCATGGAGTATACCATCACCTGCCCCATGCAGGGCAAGCTTAGTGTATTTTGAACAACGCGATGAACAACATGGTGGGTTGGGCACCAAACCGGTGCCCAGGGTGACGGTTTGATGACGCAGACCAAAGGGCACGCCGCGTGTACCATTAATCAGGACGGGCGGCGTGCCCAGAGCCGGCTTGGGAACCGAACCAACCTTAGTATATCGAAAATAAATTCGATGTCAAGTCTTTTCGTATTAAGCGCTTTATTGACGGCTGTGTTGGGGGATACCGGTCAGAAATCGCTGGGTGATTTGGTGCGGACGGGTAATGGCCGACCCGACCACCACGGCCCAGGCCCCGGCCTCAAACCCCTGGCGGACCTGTTCGGGGGTCCATACCCGGCCTTCCAGTACCACGGGGCATGGCAGCTGGGCCACCAGGGCCCGGAGCAGATCCATGTCCGGTTCGCCACAGCGGGCCCGCTCTACCGTGTCGGTGGTGTAACCGGCCAGGGTGGTCCCGACGATGTCAAAACCCAACTCGGCGGCCCGAAGCCCGTCGTCGAGGGTGGCTACATCGGCCATGAGCCGGTTGTGGGGGTACTGCTGTTTTAGCTCAGTCACGATAGTCGCCAGCAGTTCACCACCGGGGCGGGGGCGATTGGTGGCGTCGAGGGCCACGATGTCGGCACCGGCTTCGACCACCTGCAGGGCATCGGCCAAGGTGGGCGTAATATACACGTGATCGTTGGGGGCCTCAATCATGGGCTCGGGTTTGGTCAGGCCAATCAGGGGGATGTGGGGCAAGGCGGTCTTGATGGCCCTGATGTTGTCGGGCTGGGCCGTGCGCAATACCCGTGCTCCCCCCAGTACCACGGTTTGGGCCATGGCGCTCAGATGCTCGGGGGTGTTGAGCGGGGCGTTGCCTTCGGCCTGTACCGAGACAATAAGCTGGTGTTTGAGGGCTTGCAGTAAATCGGTCATGGGTTTCATTAAACCTGAAACACGGTTGGGTGGGGTGCTTTTCTATTGGTGATTATTGGATGTGCGCCTGCCGTTTGTTAAAGGCTTTTTTCTTTGGTAGGGGGGGCAGCCCTTTGGCGAAGGCTTAAAGCTTTTTGTTTTGTTAGGGGAGCTAGGGGGGCGCGATGCCCCCCTAGCTCCCCTGACAACCCCATACCCCCCACGCCGGGGGGCACCCGGACCTGCTTGTACCCGTACGGCTTGGCGAGCTTGGTGTTTCTGGTGTGGGTTGGCTCGTTTGGTGCTGCAAACTCGCACGCCGAACTGGCGTGCTCAAACAGTGCAGCTAGCGATCGCCTCGCCTACGGTTACGTGCCGAGCGCGATTGGGTGGGTACTCTCGCCCCCCTTTTCTCCCGCTGTTTCCGCTGCACCGATCAGCCCCTCAGCGGGGGTTGGTAGGGGGCTGCCCTCCTACCAAGGCCAACTACAGTTTGCATTACATCTAAAAGCCCTTGAAGCGGTCAAACCCCCTGAGGGCAATTAAAAAAAGCATTTAATAAACGACAGGACTTGCCCCCTTAAGCCCAACCAAAATTCTGTAGCCAATTAGGGGCAAGGACACCCCTCTTGTCGAGCGGTTTAAACCCGTTTAATACGGGTTACCCCAAGCCCAGTCTTCCCACTGCATGGGGTTGTCGTCAACCTGGGTTGGAATGCCGGTGTTAAAGGCAACGTAGGGTCTCGTCTGGGTTTGTGACAAGGCTTCGTCGAGTTCGCGGCTGAACGCATTATGGTTGGTAGGGATGGGCGGTGGGGTATTGTCGGACCGTTGGCCAAGGTTTTTTTTTGCAGGCTGGGGCTGTTGGGAGGACGTCGTGGGGCGGTGACGCCGAAACAACCCTTTGTGCTTGGCATGGGTTATCGGTTCGCCGAAGCCGAGGTCTTTTTTCATTTGGACGAGCTTGCGCATCCGTTCCTTCTTTTCGGGGTTGCCGACAAAGGCCCCAATCAGTTTGTTGGACAGGCCCCCGAAGACCGAGGCCGCGATCATGGGGATGACCAGGTTTTTGATGGCGCCGCCCCAGGTAAAGCCGAGCGGGGGCAGGATACGGCTGTACATCAACTTGCTCAGGGGCTTGAAGCGGTTCAGCAAGCTGCCTTCGGAATTGGCCATGTGCAGGGCCATGTCAAAGCCCAACCAGCCAAAAATGCTGCTGCCCAGGCTTTTGAAGAACTTGGGCCAGCGCAGGTCGTCGTCGCCTTTCCACAGGTTGGCCAGCGGGTAGCTAATCAACATGGTGCTGATGAAGAGGCGGAAGAGCATGCCCCCGAACTTGCTGGGAATGAGCCCCAGCATGGGCTTGGCGGCAATATGGCGGTAGCGGCTGCCCATCATCATGCGCTGGAAGAAATACGGGATGGAGGCGGCAAACCGGCCAATGGGGCCGATGCCCTGGCGTTTCATGATGTTGTGCAGGGCATGGCGTTCCATGATGATGGGCTTGCCCTGGCTGTGGAAGCCTTCGAAATGCTTGAACATGTTGGCGAAGCGCTGCAGCATGGATTGGCCCGCGCCACTGCGTTCAAGGGCCTTGCGAAGGCCATAGCGTTCAAACAACTGCTCGACGCGGTGCCAGGGGGTGCTGGGCAACAGCTCGATGGATTGGCGGGTCAGGCCTTTGCTGTTTTGGGCCAGTTGTTTCCAGAAGGGTACATAATCCTTGCTGGCCCGAAGGGCGGCCATGGCTTCCGAGTAACCGGCGCCGGCCTTCAGGCCCAGTGTTTCCCGGACGGCTTGGGCAGCGGCGTTGCTGCCCTGAAGCAGTTTGTCGATGTTTTGTTGCAGTGCACTGCCGTATTGCTCGCCCAGGTTGTGGGTGATGCTTTGGTAGAGGGTCTGCGGGATCTTGCCCTGCAGGTTGGCCTGCTCAAGCTTGCTCAACAGGCTGCTTTGGGCCAGCAGTTCGTCGACGTGGCCCAAGGTAAAGGCTTTGTTGGCCGTACCTTTGCCGCCTTGTCCCAGTGAGCTGAGGAGGTTGTCGACGGTTTTGTTGAACAGGCTGCTTTTGCCGCCGTTCTTGGCCTGCTCGGTAACGATGTCGCGCATGTGTTCCGGCAGGAAGCTTTCGGCGGTGTTGTTGATAATCTGCTCCAGGCGGCCATAGGAGCGGGCATCGCGGATCTCCTGGATGATATGGCCCCGGTTAAAACCGCTTCGGGCCGGCAGGGCGTCAGCCACCCATTTGTGGACATCCTGGTGGTAGCTGCCTTCCGGGCCAAAAAGCCGTTTGAACGAGGCGGCTTCCACTTCAGCCGGGTTCAGGGCGGCATCCACCCGAAGCAGGCTACCGTTCAACGAGGCCGTGTCGTGGGGGATACCACTCATGTAGGTTTGCAGTTTCCGGGACAACGACCCAACGCCGGGAATCCGTTCCAGGCCCTTGACGGCATTGGCCAGCAGGCTCTGGTTGCCCTGTTCGGCCATGCCCCGAACCAGCCGGGTCAGCAGGTAGCCAATCCCCCAGCCGGTGGCACATGAAATTGCCCCAATCTGGGTCATGGCCCCTGGGCTCAGGTTGCTCAACTCGTCATCAATCTGGCCAAAGGGGTTGATCATCTGATCCACCACGCGGTCGGGCAGCTTGCCTTGCTCGGCCAGTTCAATCATCTGGCGCATCTGCTCGCGCATTTGCGGGTTGCTGTCGAGCATGGTCCGGGCCTGTGTCATCACCGTCTGCTTCAACTGCTTTTTGAAGGCGGCTTGCTGGGCCTTGGTCATGGTGGCCGGGTCTTGGCCGGCCAGCAGGCTGGCCAGCGGGTTGTTTGGACCGGCATTGAGCATGTCGGCGGCCGGTGACGGGGCCAGCGGCCCAGTTGGCGAGGTGGATGGCCATGAGGGCGGCATGCCGGGTTGTCTGCCATGTTGTCTGCCAGGTGGTTGCATGGCATAGGGGTAGGCTGCGGTAGGCGCAGCGGGGTACCCGTAGCCTGGTTGCGGCATGGTTGGTGAGGCCGGTGAGACCGGTGGGGCGGGGTAGCCTGTGGGGAGGGCCGCAGACATTGGGTTGAAAGCAGGGAATCTAGGGGTCATAGACAATAGGGTAATGGGTTCAGGCGTGGGTTGTGCGAAACAGCGCCTTGGGGGCTTGGAGGGCTTGAGGGCCTTGGGTGGCTGGGAAGCAAAGGTGGTGGGATTCGACACCGGATTAAGCCCCCTCAAGGCTAAATTGTTTTATAGTAGGGGGCAGTCCCCCCTGGATTGTTGCAAAACTTAATAAGCCAGGGTACGCTTTTAGCCGCCTGCCATGCCACCAGGCTTGGTGTGTCGGCTTTGTGTTTGTTTTGGACCCCTCTTGGGTCGCTTCGCTCTTGCCCCCTATGAACGCCCCTAATCCAGATGCCTCACCGGCTCAATCGGTTCAACCGACCCTGCATGCCCCGTTGTTTGCCTATTTCCATACCCATTGGGATCGGGAATGGTATTTGCCTTTTCGAACCTACCAGCATCGGCTGGCCCAGGTGGGGTACAAACTGGTAGAAGCCCTGGAGGCGGAGGTTATTCCGTGCTTTGCCTTTGACGGGCAGACCATCCTGGTGGACGACCTGCTTGAACTTCGGCCTCACCTGACGGTTTCGCTCCAGCGCCTGATTCAGCAAGGGAAGCTCAGCGTGGGCCCGTGGTACGTGATGCCCGACGAATTCCTGGTCAGTGGCGAAAGCCTGCTGCGAAACCTGACGCTGGGGATTGCCCGGGCCAAGGCCTTGGGCCAGCATAGTTTTACCGGGTATATTCCAGACACTTTCGGCCACAGTGCCGACATGCCGTTGATTTTTCAGCTGTGCGGCATCAAGACGGCCATGTTGTGGCGGGGCATCAACCCGGCCAAACCGGGCGGCATCGGCAGTGCATGGTTCTGGTGGGCTTCGGCTTCCGGTGATCGGGTGCTGACCTACCACCTGACCACCGGTTATTTTCAGAACGTGTTTCACATGGCCGGCAGCGACGCGGAAAAAACCGACTGGTTCCGGGCATGGCTGGCGGCGGTTGCCCAGGTGTCGCCTGACGGCCTGCCCGTGCTGTATCCTGTCGGGGCCGATCACCTGGGGTTTGATGCCGGCACGGTAACGGATCTGGATCACGCGCTGGCGCAGGCCCACATGCCGCTGGCCGGTATTACCACGCCCGATCGCTTTATGACCATGCAGCGGCTGGGCCAGGACTATGCCGAGGCCGTCGAGCGCCTGCCCGAAGTGCGTGGAGAGCTGGTGGACTGCAGCGGGCAATACCTCCTGAAGGGGACATTCTCCAGCCGTATGCAGCTTAAGCAGGCCAATCGGCACCTGGAGTGGCGGTTGGTGCACCGCCTTGAGCCAAAACTGGCATGGGTGGCGCTGCTGGGACTGGGGTTTGCCGAAGCTGCTAGCCTGGATACGTGCTGGCGGCTGTTGTTGAAAAACCATCCCCATGACAGCATTTGCGGCTGCAGTGTGGATGCTGTGCATCTGCAGAATGAAGACCGCTTCCGGCAAGTTGGGCAGTTGGCTGAGGCGCTGGAGCACAGTGTCATCGACCAACTCAAGACCCACCTGGGTATTGAGGAGGGGCTGATGCTGTTTAACCACAGCGACGAGCCGTATACCGGGGTGGTTGAAGTCCAGGGGCACTTTCCCTTCCACCGTGACCAGGACGAGGCCGATTTGGCGGATCCGCCCTTGCCCGAGGCGGCCCAGTTGCTCAGCCGTTGTGTGGGCCTTGATGAAACCTACCTGACCAACTATTCCTGCCTGCCCTTGTCCGAGCACCAGGCCATACACCGAAGCAGCCTGGTCTGGGTATCGCAGCTTCCCGCCCAAGGGCTGACCACTCTGGAGGCGGTGGCGCCGACCCCTGATCCGGTAACCGTTGGCGACGGTTTGCTGGAAAATGGCCAGTTGCGGGTTGAGGTGGCCAATGATGGCACGTTGACGGTTACCGACAAGCAGACCGGCCAGGTGTATGAAAACCAGTGCCGTTTCACCCTGCGTCCCGAACAGGGCGACAGCTACAATGCTGCACCGGTGCCCCTGCAGCCTGCTCAGTCCCCCAAGCTCAAGGCCGTTGAGGTGGCCGAAGCCGGTCCGTTGCGTGGTGCCCTGTCGCTAACGCTGGGGTTTAAAAATGCCGAACCCCTGACGCTACTGGTTCGGCTGGCTGCCGGTAGCCGCAGGGTGGCGTTTTATGTCCGCCAGCTCAATACCCAGCCGTTCCAATGCCTGCAGGCGTCCTTTGCGTTTCTTGAACCGGTGGACCGGGTGGTGGCTCAGGGGCATTTTACCCCGGTCGAACGCCGTTACGACCCGAATTACGATATTATCAAGCAGATGCCTGCCCCCAGGCTCACGGAACTGCCTACCAATACGGGCCCTATCCAGCAGTTTATCCAGATTCAGGGCATCACCTTGTTTACCCAGGGGCTGGCCGAGTATGAATGCCAGGGGTCGTCGGTGGCCCTGACCCTGCACCGCGGGTTTGACATGCTTAGTGCCGATGACACGGGGGTTCGAGGCAGCCATGCTGGTCCGCCGTTGCCCGTACCTGGTGGTCAGCGGTTGGGCGAAACCCTCGAAGGGGCCTTTGCATGGGCGCCGATGGCCGACTACACCGCTGCCTGGCACGAGGCCCAGCGCTACTACGGGGCATGCCACGGGTACGAATTGAGTGCCTTTGGTCAGGGTCATGATCAAGGCAATGATCATGGGCCAGGCGGGCAGCGGTTTGTGTCGCTGGACAACCCGTCCGTGCTGATGACGGCCTGTCGACCTTATCTGCCCGATGCCACCGTCCACCATGTTTGTCGGTTGCGGTTGGCCAACCCCACCGATGCTCAACAATGGTGTACCCTGACCTTTGCCGAGGGGTTGGCCCTGCGCCATGCCACGTCGGGGCCGGTGGCCTTGGAGGTGAATTTGCTGGGCGAGGCGTTGAAGCCTGTCCAGATTCTGTCGCCGCAGCAGGTCAAGGTCATGCTGATGCCCTACTCCGTTAAGACCCTGCAGTTCGAGCTGGTCTAAGAACAGGGCCGTGAAACCCGCCGGGATTTGAACTACAATGGGGCCATGGTGATACTGGCATATTTATTGATAGGCGTTGTTGCCTTTGAACTGGTGCTGTTGGCGATCCTGGCCCTGGCCGTGCTGCTGTTGCGCCGGTGGCAGCGGTCGGTTGATGCCGCCCATGTGCGCTTTGAACAGCTGCCGGCTGAGATCAAGGCAGCCACCAAAATGGGCGTGGGCATTACCAGCCAGGTGTTGCAAACCTATGTCCAAGCCAAGCTGTTTTTTCCATGGTGGCTGTCCATGCTACTGATGGCCGGTAAAGGGGTAACCCAGCTACGCTTAAAGGCTGCCCCGGACTGGTCTGTGGCAGACTAAGGCCCCTTAATAGGGGGTGTCTCAGGCTAACTGAGCTTTCCAGCACACGAAACGCCATAGGCTGTGTTAAAATAAAGCGACGACTGTGTACTTAATTAGTTATTGTTCAGGCCAAACCAGGGAGATTTCTGTCGGCTATGACCACTCAGCAGGACCATTCCGCCAATTCCGGTTCAGGCAGCGGCCTGATTTTGGGTATATTACTGGGCCTTGGGGTCGGGTTTATCGTGGCCCTGCTTACCGCCCCGAGTAGCGGCAAGGAAAGCCAGCGGGTTGCCCGTCGCTACATTTCCGATCTCTCTGATCGGCTGGGGGCCGGCATGAAGGACCCCGACACGTCGTACCACCATTTTTTCAACAAGACTCGGGTCGGCCTGGAAGGGCGTCTTGAAAAATTTAAGGCTTCGAAAAAAGCTCGTCGCCTGGCACGGGCCAAGCGTCGTGAGTTTGATGATATGGATGTCTCGGTCTACGAGGTATAACGCTTTTCTCCAGAGGCCGTTGTAAACCCGGATGGGGGGTGCTGTGCATCCCCTGGTTTTGTATGGCAAGTTCTCCAGAAACGTCGCGAGGGTGTTTTATAGAGTCCCCCTTTAAAGCGGTGGTGACTTGGCGTATAATACGGGACCGGACGCGCGCTTGTACGGGTTGTACGGGTTGTACCGGTTGTACGGTGCGCCGATATGCTCCTTCAAGGGCTTTGGCCTAATGAACAAACGGCCTGAGCCCAACGACACGAAAGCCCCTTGTCCCCGATGCCTGAACATATTCTGGTTTTGTCCCCCGAAACGGAACAGTGGTTTCGCATCCTGCTGATTGCCGCCACCCTGTTGCTCATTCCCATTACCGTGGGCTTTTTGGTGGTGTTTTTCAAGGCGGCCTTTCTGTTGCATTCGGTGTATGAACTGGTGACCGTCGCCCGCTATGAGCTCTACCCCCTGCTCAAGGACCTGCGCCTGACGGTGGACAACGTCGAAGACATTACCCACCGGGCCCAGTCGGGGATACAGGATTTGGGGTACAACATCCGGCAGATCAAGCCCAACCTCAAATACGGTATGCGCAATGTCAAGACCGGTGTGCAGGCGTTTGTGACCGGGTTGACGCGGTCTTTTGTGGACCGGTAGCCCCTTATTTCTTGTATTGAACCCGTATTGGACCAGTATTTAGCCTTCAAGGAGATGATGAACCGATGAGTAGCGAACGTTTTTTAGGTGGTTTTATTCTGGGTGGGGCCATTGGGGCCTTGATTGGCTTGCTGTTTGCCCCCCGCCCCGGGCGCGAGACGCGGCAGATTATTCGCGATGAGTTTAACAACCAACTTGACGGGGCCCGTGGTGAACTGGAGGATCGGGCGTCGGAAGTGTGCTCGACGGTTCGGGAAAAAGCCGATGAGATTCGTAACCGGGCCCATGAAATTGCCGACGACTTGGAACGGGCCGGTATTGAGGCCATTGACAAGGTGCGCAGCATGAAAAACGAAATGAAAGCGGCGGCGGCTGCCGACGAATCGGTGAACTAGACCCCTCCCTATGGCCCGCTATTACATTTCCGCCGACCTCGAAGGCATCGTCGGTGTGGTTAATCCCAGGCAGTGCTACCCCGCGCCAGGGCGCGAGGATGGTGAGCTGTACCAACGTGCCTTGCTATTGGCCCACCAGGAGCTGACCCTGTTGATAGGGGCGTTGCTTGACTGTGACGAGACGGCCGAGGTGGTCATTAACGATGCCCATTCGGGGATGCTTAACCTGGACATAAACCAACTGCCGGAAGGTATTCGCCTGTTGTCGGGCAAGCCCAAGGTGGCAGCCATGATGGCTGGTCTCGACAACGGGTTTGATGCGGCCATGCTTATTGGCTACCATGCCAAGCCCGGCACGCGTTATGGTGTGCTCAACCATGCCTTTCACCATGGCATTGCCAACATTGACCTGAATGGGGTATCGGTGGGTGAGGCGGCCATGAACACCTTGTGGGCACAGCAGGTGTGCCAGGTGCCGGTGGTGCTGGGGGCAGGCGATGCCGCTTTCTGTGCCGAGTTTTCGGCCTTTTCGCCGGCGGCTGCCACGGTGGAAACCAAGGTGGGACTCAGTACCACGTCGGCCCGCAGTCATAGCCTGGAAGCCCTGGCTGCTGCCTATCATGGGGCGGTTACCGTTACCTTCAGCGATTGGTCGGCTTTGACGCTGGAGCATTACCAGCTTGACCCGATCTTTAAGCCGCCCTATGCCATGACCCTGACGATGACCAATACCCTGTACGCCGATGCCGTGGCGCTGAACCCGCTTTTTGACCGCGTGGACGGCCTGAGCCTGACGGCAGGCGCCGACAGTTTTGAGCAGGTTTACCGGACCCTGCAATCAGGCTATATGCTGTTGGGGAGCACGGATCAGCCCCATTATTAGGGTGATTGTGTCAATTTACAGGCGTGTGGCTTTTTTATTGTGCTTGAGGACCTTACAATAGACTGTCCCCCTGACTGGGTTGTCTTCCTTTTCCACAAGACTTCCATAAGCCCTTCACAAGCCCCCTACGAGACCCACGTTGCCCTATGAATCAGCCTACCCCGATGAAAGCCTTGACCATCCGGTTCAACCAGATGAAGAAAACCATGGTCAACCGGGTGCTGTACGCCATTAATCCGCAGTTGATTTATGGCGACGAGGATTTCTATTCCTCGACCCGCCTGAGCAAGCTTAAAAGCATTGAAGCCACGGCCAACTTGATGGTCGAGGTGTTTCAGCCCCGCTCGCTTGTCGACATTGGTTGTGGTGAAGGCTTGTTCCTGAATGTGTTTCACCAGCATGGCATCAACGTCATCGGTTGCGATATCAGTGAGGCGGCCCTGAAGGTCTCTTCGAAGGACTTCATTATTTTCCAGGCCGATGCCACCAAACCCATCCGGTTTAACCAGACGTTTGATCTGGCCATGTGTGTCGAGATTGCCGAGCACATTCCAAACCGGTGCAGTAGGCAGCTGGTTAAGACCCTGACGAAAGCCAGCGACACGGTGTTCTTTACAGCCGCCCCACCAGGCCAGGGGGGCGTGGGTCATATTAACGAGCAGCCGCAGGCTTTTTGGGAACGGTTGTTCCAGGACGAAGGGTTCAGTCTGGACGAGTCGTTGTCCCACTACTTCCGCACCACGTTGCAGGATGCCCAAGTGGTGTATTGGTTGTCGCGTAACATCATGATCTTCCGGCGCGATTCATAAACGGTTTTTAGCCGACACCGCTCCTCTTGCCGCGCGGTGTTTATTATTCCCGTCACGGTTTGTTTTTCTGGTTTGAATGTGTGGGATGCACGAAGCAAAACCCTTAAACCCGGCCGATGGCACACAACGGGACAAATATTACGAGACCTTTGCCGATACCGCCTTCAGCAGGGTTACCTATGTTAGGCAGTTGCTGGTGCTGTGGTTTATTGTGGCCCCGCTGTACTGTACCCTGAATTTTTGGCCCCGGTTTTTAAACCGCCAGCGCATTCCTTCGCGCGGGCAGTCGTATATGGTGGTGGCCAACCATATTTCCCTGAGCGACCCGCCGCTGATTACCACTCTTCTGAATCGTCCTGTGGCCTTTATGGCCAAGCGCGAACTCTTTCTTAACCCGATTGTGGCTCGTATCCTTCGCTTTCTTGGGGCCTTCCAGGTGAACCGAGACAAGCCGTCGCGCCATACCCTCAAAACGGCTTTTAACGTGTTGCGCACGGACAGTGGCTGGGTGCTGGGCATGTTTCCAGAGGGGACACGCCAAAAGGATGCCGATAAAACTGGGCAGTTGCAGGATCTTAAATCGGGCTATACGGTGTTTGCCACCAAAACCCAAAAGCCGGTTCTGCCCGTTGGCATTTACCGGGATTCGGCCCATGGGGGGCGGTATACCTTGAATGTGGGGCATTTGATTACCGATGTTTCGGATGCCCAGGCCTTGCACCAGGCGGTTGAAAGCCAGCTAACCGATCTGTTGGCCGGCCACTAAGGCTTAACATAATTAAACATATTATTAAAAAAACATACATATCTTGTTTTCATGTATGTAAGAAGAGAGCCCCCCATAGCTTATTGAGACGTTTTACGAGAGAAAGAAGAGGACGCCCAGATGAACATGCGTGCCCCTGTCACGACCCGTATGCTGACGGCATTGGATCGTAACGCCAACTGGATTGGTACCGACAAGAGTATTGCTCTGGATCGCGCCGGTTTTGCCCAGGCGGCCATTGATCTGATTGAAATCGGTAAAAAAGACAACGATGAATCGGCCTACAAGGAAGCCGGTGCCATTGCCACCTTTGTTTTCGGCGGTTCCGAAAAGCGTGTGGTAGACGGCAAGGAAACCACCCTTGGTGTGGGGCTGTACCCCGACACCAACCATGACGGCGTGGTCAGTTTCCTGGAGCTGCAGGAGTTGGCCGAGGCTGATGGTGACATCAGCGATTTCTCGACGACCGATTTTGAAGAATATTTTGGTGAAGAAAAAACCCAGAAGGGTGGTAACAAGTTCGGTATTGAAGACCTGAAAGCGGAAGCCGAAGACGGTGTGTTTGTGCCGAAAACGACTACCACCGATACCACCACCGATACCACTACGGACACCACCACCGATACGACCAATGACACGACAACCGATACGACGAGCTTGCCCAGTGAAGGTCTGGATCTGAACACCCTGCTCCTGCAACTGGTCACCTTGCTCATTACCCAGTTGTTGGGTCAGTCCGCATTCGGCAGCAACCGCGTTTAGTCATCGCGTCGCGTCCGTTTCCAAAAGCCCCCCAATTTAAAGCCTTAAACCGGCACCGTTACTCCTGTTTCGGTCGCCGGTTTTTGCTGGGCTGCATGGTCCAGTGCCTCGCTTAGATGCCGGGCAATGGTTTGGCTGGCGGCCCCGTTGCCGTAATGGTGACGAATAGGTTCCTTGGCCAGCGAGTCGGCCTGTTCGATGGCGACCACCAGTTTGTTGGCATCCAGTCCCACAATTTGGTTCCACCCGGCTTGAACAGTTTCCGTCCATTCGGTTTCGGTGCGCATGGTTACGCACGGCACGTTGGCAAACACGGCTTCCTTTTGCACGCCACCCGAATCCGTCACAATCAGGCTGGCATGGCGCTCGGCCATCAGCATCTCGAAATACCCCATCGGATCCGTCAGGCGGATATGCCGGTACGGGCCGAATGACTCGACCATGGCCTTGATGCGCGGGTGTACCGGAAACAGGATGGGGGTGCCCAGACTATCGAGGGTCGTCAAGATGGTTTTGACCTGTTCGGGCTGGTCGGTGCTTTCGGCCCGGTGCATGGTCATCAGCCAGTACTGCTTGGCACCCAGCTCCAGCTCATCAAGCAGTCCGGCACATTGCTGTTCGGCCAGCGGGCCAAACTGATCCACGGCATCGAGCATGACGTCGCCCACCCATAAAACACCCTGGCTCATGCCTTCATTGGCCAGGTGATCCGTGGCCGTTTGCGTGGGGGTGTACAGCCACGTTGACACATGGTCGGTGACCACGCGGTTGATTTCCTCGGGCATGCGACGGTTAAAACTGCGCAGACCGGCCTCGACGTGGGCGACGGGGATATGCAGTTTGACGGCAGCCAGTGCCCCGGCAATCGTGGCATTGGTGTCGCCATAAACCAATACGGCATCAGGTTTTTCAGAAATTAAAATTTCCTCAATGGCCTTAAGCCCCTCGCCGGTTTGCCATCCGTGGGAGCCTGAGCCAATGGCTAGCTGGTGGGTGGGTTTGGTCATGTTTAGCTGGTCGTAAAACACGGCCGACATATTTTCGTCGTAATGCTGGCCGGTATGCACAGACAGGCACTCGAAACCGGCTTCTTGCAGGGCCAATGACACCGGTGCAGCCTTAATAAACTGCGGACGGGCCCCGACGATGGTTAGGATGCGTTTCATAAGGCGCTCTGTTAAACCCTTTTGCTAGCTGCTACAGCCCCCTTTTGGGGTACCGAAACACAGTGTAGCACACACGTGTTACCGACCCTAAGGCCCTGCCATGGCCGCTATACCTTGGCCATGACTGGTCATGACCGGCTATGGCCTTTTTTGTTAAGAAATGTGTCATTTACGCCAAAAAAAGACCGATTCGGGCAGTTTTTTACTGAATCGGTTGTTTATTTAAATAAGATATACTTTAAGACGGACCATGACCCCACATACGGGACGATTCAGGGATACCCAACCGCGATGCGCCAACCTGCACACGATTCGCATAATGCCGAAGACCATGACGCCATCTTTACCACGATTCATGGGCAATTTGCTTCGCCCCAGGCTTTTGACGCGTCGTTTAACCCGACCGACTCCGAACAAACCACCTCTTTGAAGGCCTCGAAACGCCGCAGCCGCCGTTTGATGTCGATGTTGCGCGTGTTTGTCGGCCAAACCACCAAAGCGATGCAGGACTGGGTATAGGCCGTCCGGACCCCGGCTGGACCGCTTCGGTTTCATCTGGCAAACCTCATTAAAGCGGATGATGTGATGCTAGGCCCAAGCCGTTTTAATGGTATGATAGTGTTGTCTGTATTGGCCTCTGGCTCAGGCTGGACTGGGCAAATGCACCATCTGCCGCTCCCCCCGATCCTAAGGGCCCGTGCGACACGCTGACCGTGTTATATATCCCGTTTTTGTCCTGTTCTAGACGGGTTTGTTCAGAGATTTCAAGCGCCCTATGTCTTCATCCGGTTCCAAGCAACCTGATAATGCCGATTCCAACGCTGCCGACAAGGCTGCAGACGGCCAACAAGAGCCTAAAAAGCAGAAAACGGTTCACGATTACGTTGAACTCATAGAAACCGTTGCTCGGGTTGAGTACAGCCGTTTGCCCAATCACCTGATTGACTACAGCGAGCTGGTCAACATTGGGGCCATTGCCGTGCATGTGTTGCTGACGGAAAATCCCGGCACGGAATACAACGTGACCTACCTTTCCACGGCCATCAAGTGGGCGGTTCGAAACGAACTGCGGTATCGCTACAAATGGTATTCCCTCAAAACCAACGAAGACAAAGAGCCGGATGATCCCAATCTGAAGGGCAGTAAATCGAAGGTTAAGAGCAAGGTTTACGAAACCATCCTGTCGGCCGACGCCATGCGCGACCAGGAAAACCCGATGGAGTTGAAGGACGACTCGCAGGGGCCTGAGGAAAACGCCGAGCTAAAGGAAATGGCCTTGGTTGTGCGCGAGTCTATTAACAAGCTGCCGCCCCGCGAGAAAAACATTCTGGAAGCCCGCTTCTACAAAAACATGAAGATGCGTGAGATTGGTGAAATCTACAATATTTCGCCTTCCCGTATTTCACGTATCCTGCAATCCGGGTTGAGCAAAGTTAAGCGTGATCTGCAAAAACGCGGCTACGTCTACTAGGCAACGTTTTCCGGGCACGCGGTTTTACAGGGATTTAGAAGAGGTGGGCATCGCGTACCATATCGTTGTCAATTTGACCCATGGTGCTTTGCAGGCCGCCGAGATACTGGTATTGGTTGTCGCCGGTAATTTCGCCGCTTAGCTTGGTGCCGTAATAGGTGGCCATACCGCCAGCGGCAACAACCCCGGCGGCACCCAGCGGGCTAAGCTTGGACAAGAACCCGGCAATGGCTGGCAAGGGGTTTAGGTTGGGCAGGGTTGAAACGGCTTTGCCCAACAATGGTCCCAGCACGCGGCCGCTGCCGGCCAGGGTTCTGGCAAGGGCACCGCCCATAAAGCCCCACATGCCAGGGAAGGCCACGGTCAAGCCGATAGCCGCCAGGGCAATGGGAATCCAGTTGTCGGCAACAACGTCCTGGAACAGCCGGGTTTTGTATTTCAGGAAGCTTCGCAGGCCCATGAACCAGCGCGAGTCGGTCAGCCACATGGCCGATTTGGTAAACATCTCATTGCCCGAATAGGCGCCATAGGACCGCATCAGCTGGTCCATCTCCATTTCCTTTCGGAACAGATGGTAGCTCAGGCGTGCATTGTGCTCCCGGCTGTGAAATGAATCATTCAGCTTCAGGAGTCCGGCGCCTGCAACGGCTAAACCTATGGCTACGTTGGCTATCATGGGCCTGTGTTAACGGTATCCTTTATCTCGTGTCTTTATCTCGTATCTCGCGTGGTGGCTTCCCCGGTGCCCCCCTGATGGTTTCGATGGTTTCGGCTTGCCTTAAATTCCCCCTGAGATTAGGCGCTATTAGCCGCTTTTTCTCTTATAAAACGGCTCAACCTCCCTTTTTGACAGTGGTGAGGTGTGGTAGGTGGCAACCCCTGGATAAACTTGGCTGCCGGGGCTGGTTGGCTGCATAACCTTGGGCTTGGGCGTCCAGTCGGTGGGCTCTGGGATGGGGCTGGAGCTGTAGGAACCCGATTCGTCGTAGGGTTCGCTTTCCCATCGGGGCCGGCCGTTGACGAAGCGTCGCCGGATGGCCATGATGTGGCCCGGTTCAAAATTGTACATACCGTGCTTGTAAGACAGGTTTTGCAGTTCATTCATGACATGGTCGGGCAGGTAGCTGATACGGCCCACCTTGTACTGGGTAATCAGCGGAAAGCGGACCTCTGGGGCTTCGTCGCGCAAAATGTCAATAGACATCTGGATGGCCGACCGGCTGATGAGATCCATGAACTGCTTGGCCTTTTTGGCATCGGTGGTGTCTCCCGTGTCTTCGTTGAGCGACTTCAGGGTGGGGGGTTCGTATAGGGACGGGTAGTGCTCGATGAGCAGTGACAGGTTAACCGCTGCGTTTTGGCGACGCGTAATGTGGTTCGAGTGGAAGTACTTCTGGATTTGCTGCAGTTGCCGGTACAGGTAGGTTAACTCTTCAATGGTCATGGTTTGCCCGTTGGGGTAGCGCAGCAAAATGTCGCGGTAGGCGTCCACGTTTAAGCCGTTATGGCTGGGTGGGGCCGGTGAGATCGGTGGGGCTGGTGGCATAGGTGGCAGTGCTTCGGGTGGTGGCATCGGTGGGGCTGCTGCCGGCATGGGCATCGGCAACGGCGGCCTGTTGGCAGCGGCCGTGTTGTACTGGTTTACCTGGTTTACATAGCCAGGGTAAGCTGGCTGGGCTGTCCATGGGCGCTGCTGCTGGTTGACATGGGTATTGAACAGGCACGGGGCCAGTTCGTCGGGTTTGGGCAGGTTGAACAGGGTGGATGGGCTGATATTGTTTAACCATTGATTCGGGTTCTGCACCCCTTGAAGCCCTTGAATGGCGGGTGGCGTGGCCTGCCATTGCAGGGGCCACTGGAGCTGCCGGCCTACGGGAACCGTGGCCGCCATTGGCCCGGCCGGTGTTACCGGTATGGGGCCGTAAAATGGTGGGGTATAGTGGCCAAAAGCGACATTTCCCGCTTGTTTTACAAAGCGGTCGGGTGGGCCTATGGCGTTAATCGGGCGGGTGGTTGCCGGGTTTTCGGTCGCAGCCTTGCTTCGGCTGGAGCGCCTGGATGAAAGCGCGTTCAAGCCGGATCCCGAGAGAACGTCTTGGATGAAATTAACCATGGCAGGTGTCAATGGTATCTATCCCCCTTAGTATATAAACGGTTTTACAGGGAAAATGTTGCTAGGTCCGGTCCCTATCGTAACGAAGCCGAATATCGGCAGGATGTGGGAGGACAAGGCCAAAAGGCTCTACTAGACTGTAGAGGCGCGGGACTATTCCGCGACAGTGAAAAAATTGGCCGAAATTAAATAAAAACAGGGCTTTTTTGAAAATTTACCAGTCAAAAAGGTCTTGAACAAGGGAATTTGTTCATGAGCGATCAGCAATCCAACGTTCCAGAAGCTTCTTTGGATGATACAGCCACGTTAAAGTCTCGGGTTTTGGCCAAAAACCTTGATGCGTTACGCCAACACAACGAGTCGCTGGCGGACCAGATTGATGCTGTCGAATTGACGGGCAAGGCCGAACTGTTTATCAGTGGCGGCGAACATGAGGACATCAACATCGCGTACGACGGCGTGCCGCTGCACGACATTGACCATCCCTTCGAGGAAGCCTACGTGCTGTTTAACGAAAAGGTGCCGCCCAAATACCGTGATCATGGGTCTATTTTGTTTATGTTTGGTTTGGGCCTGGGGTATAGCCTGAAACGGGCCTTTGTGGAAACCAAGTCGCTGATTATCGTGTACGAACCCCACCTGGAGGTGCTGCGCACGACCCTTGAAATTGCCGATTTCAGCGATATACTTGGCTCGCCCAGGGTCCGGCTGGTTCAGGAAAAGCGAAAGGTAATGTGGGCCATTACGCAGTTTTATCTGGTGGGTGATTCGTTCCAGGTGTTTGCCCTGCCGGTTTATGAGGCCACCCAGGCCGAAGTTTTGCTTGACGTGTTGCGCGAGGTGAAGAGCAGCTTGTATGCCAACCGTATTGCCCAGCAAACGGCAATTATGAGCCTTGAGGAAGCAACGGACAAGGCGTTGATTAACATGGCCGATCTGGTTCGCTACCCTGACGTTGGCTTTTTGCATAACCAGTTTAAGGACATGCCGGGAGTGGTTGTTTCGGCGGGGCCATCGCTGGACAAGCCCGGTGTGATTGAAAGCTTGAAGCAGTACCGAGACAAACTCATTATTGCCTGTGTGGGCCAGGCCGCCAAGACCCTGGACAAGCATGGGATTGTACCCGACTTTGTTGTGATTCTGGAAACGAAGAACGTTGCCAACCAGCTTAACGGGGTGTCGTTCTTGGATCAGGTCAACCTGGTTCTGTTGCCGCAGACCCACGAAGCGGTGTTTGACTTACCCACCAAACGGAAAATGATTTCCTTTGGGCACAAGGATGTTCCCAGTATGTGGCTTAGCAAGGCTCTGGGCAAGGAGTTTCATCCCTACCCGCATAACGGGACGGTATCTGTCACCGCCATGTTGCTGTTGCAGAACCTGGGCTGCAAGAATATCTTCCTGCTGGGCCAGGATCTGGCATTTCCAGAAGGCCAGATGTACTCGAAAGACTCGGTCTACAAGAACCGCCGTATCAAAACTCTGGACGACGGGACCCTTGAGGAGGACTGGGACGAGGCCGAGGCCAGCAAGTTTGTGGGTGAAGGCCACCTGTACAAAAACCTTGAAGAACAGAAGCGGGTTATGAAAGCCCTGTTGTCGCGTTTGACCAAGTGCAAGGGCTGGAACGGCGAGGATTTGTATACCTACCCGACCTACGATACCTTCCGCAAGGCGTTTGAATACCTGATTAAGGTTAACCCGGACAGCCATGTCATTAACTGTTCGGAAGGCGGGGCCTATATTGAATACTGCGAGCACCTGCCTTTTGTCGAGGCTCTTCAGAAACACGGTGTGCCTGATGTGCACCCGAAACGTACGGTGGAGTCGGTCTTAGGCCAGTATTACCAAGAAACCGAACCCTTTACCGATCCCTACAGCAAGGTCATGGATCAGGTGCATTCGGACAAGGGGGTGCTGCAGGCCATTGTTGAGCTGTCCACTGAAGGGTGCCGCCATGCCGAAACGGCGGTCAAGGAACTGGGGCGCAAGAAATCCTTCAGCAATTCCCTCAAGTCGCGCATGAAAGCCATCCAGAGCTTGAACGACGAATTGACCAGACTAACCGAGGGCCAGCCTCTGATTAACGCTTACCTGCAAAAGGAAATCCATGTCTTTTCCAAGTATTATGATCGCAAGCTGACCATGGACCAGGAAAACATGGAGGACGACGTGGTCAAGGCCACGGAGGAAAACCTGAAAACCACCTTGATGCTGTTTAAGGCCCTGAGCAAGGGCGGCAAGCAACTGACCGATGCCTTGGAAAACCATTTTGCCACCTTCCCTTCCTCCGACCAATCAGTCCCTGTGGCCATGGCCAATTCAAACCCGTCTGCCGTTTAGAAGACCCAGAGGTCTGTATCCCCCATCAATTGAGAGTGACCGCCCCTGCCCATGAACAACCCAGAAGACGCCCTTGCGCATGAATCCTGCCGGGTATTGATTGCCGTCCAAGCCGGTGGATCCTTTGGTTATAGCCGCCTGGCCCGAGCCCGAGCCATTGTTGACGCATTGAACGGCATTGAGCAAACACGGGTCGAGTTGTGGCTTGAGTCGCAGGACGTGGTCTTGCGCAACCAGCTCAAGCAGCATGGGGTGCCGTTGGTGGAACAAAGCTGGACCTTGTCCGAAACGTTGCGCCATCAGCCGGTTGATCGGCTGGTTCTGGACTACGCCAACCCGGTGCCGCCCAGTCTTATGAGTATGATTCGGGCCACATGCCCGGCATTGCCCGTTGTGGTGGTTGATAACGTTGGCCGTGGCGCACTGGAGGCCGATACGTTGATTCTGGGGGATTGCCACCGCCAGGTTGATGCAGACGGTTTCAATGGCCAGTTTTATCAAGGCCTGGCGTATGTGGTCTTTGGTCAACGCATGGCCCAGGGTGAGGCGGCGCCGGATCACTCTTCGCTGTTGGTGAGCATTGGCAGTGAGGACAACGATGAGCTGGCGGCCCATCTGCTTGAATGTATTCGTAAATTTGAAACCGGTCATATCGATTTTATGGTACCGGCAGCCTACAAGAATCCCGAGTCGCTGGAGCGTAGTGCCACGCGTTGTGCAACGCCCATTACCCTGCACTGGCAGCAAAACGGCATGCAAAGTTTGGTGAGGCCGCAAACCCGCTTCGCGTTATGTGCGTTTGGGCTGACTGCCTATGAGCTGGCCTACAATGGCATTCCGATGCTGGTCTTTGCCAAGTGCGAAGCGGATATGCCGGATCTCGACAAGTTCTGCCAAGCCGGTCTGGGCATTAACATTGGGCTGGGGCGTGATTTAAGCGAAGAAAGCCTGATGGCGCATTGTGCCGACTTAATGAGTGACACTGATCGACTGGCCGCTCTGAGCCGGCAAATGACCGAGCAGTTTTCGGGCAATTCTCCCGACACGTTGGCCCGCATCATCATGCAGGCCAGCCGGGCTTCTGTACCGGTTGTTTAAGGGGATTGTCGGCAATGACTCGCGAACCGTCGTCGGGTGATAACCCCCATCAGGAGACGGCTCGTCGGCATATTGTGGCTATTGTCCAGGCCCGGATGACGTCGACCCGCTTGCCGGGCAAGGTGCTTAAACCGGTGCTGGGTCAGCCCCTGTTGGCCATTCAGTTGGCCCGTATTGCGCGGGTTCGGCAGTTGGATGGCCTGATGGTGGCGGCCACCACTAACGGGCAGGATGATCCCATTATTGATTTGTGCCGGGATCTTCACGTCGAAACGGTTCGGGGCAGCGAGGATGACGTGCTGTCCCGGTATGGCTTGGCCGTCGATACCTATGATGCCGCTCATCCGCAGACACCCATTACCCATGTCATGCGCCTGACGTCGGATTGCCCGCTGATTGACCCCGATGTGATTGACGGCTTGATTTCGGCCTACTTTGCCACAACCGGCCCGGAACCGGATTACATGTCCAACAGCGTTGGCGGGGCCACGTTTCCCAGGGGTCTGGATACGGAGTTATTTAAGGTGTCGGCGCTCAGGCAGGCCCTTGATGAAGCCGAGCAGCCCTACGAACGCGAGCATGTGACCCCGTTTATTTGGGATCAGCCCCAACGGTTTCGGCTGGCCGGGTATGGCAACGATACGGATTACAGCCATCACCGGTGGACGGTGGATACGGCCGAGGATTTTGAGCTGGTATGCCGAATTCTTGAGGCCCTGCTGCCCGAATGCCCCGATTTTACCTGGCATGACGTTCTGGCCCTGCTTGATCGTCACCCACAATGGCTGGCCATTAACCGCCATGTCCAACAGAAAGCCTATAAATAGCCGCTATCCCCTCCGTATGGTGGAGGACAGTGGTACAAGCACCTGTCACAATGGGAGGGCACCTTGGGCCCCAATGCGTACTAACGGGTTCAGGCTGTTACGGCGCTGCAAGGCTGCCGATAAACGCGTGACATTTATAACAGAGAGAGAAAAAACGGCGCCCGACCGCTTGATGTGTGGCGTTGATGCTTGATTAAAGGAGCCTACCCCTGTGAGTCTGCAACCGGTATTGGTCGTTGGCGGTGGTATTGCCGGATTGGTGGCCGCCCTGACCCTGAAGAAGAAGAACCCGCAGTTACCTGTCGTCATTGTCGAGCGGGCCGACGCACCGGGGGGACTGTTGCAATCAAAGGATTACGGCGAATATGGCCGGTTCGATATGGGTGCCCACATGTGGCATGAAACGGGCCTGGCTGAACTTGATGAATGGTTGCTGGGCCTGTTGCCCCGGCAGGACTGGACGACGCCCGACGGCTTTGTGCGCGAGCGGCCCGGTATGTATGCCAATGGCACGCTGCAAACCAATGCGGCATTTATTGATTTGCGTAACCTGCCCCATGACCACTACAAGGCGTGCATGGGCGATTTAATGGCTCACCTCAATACGGCCTATGCCCAGAGTGAGCCCGAGGTGGAAGACTCTGCCTATGAATACCTGTTGCGTCGGTTTGGGGCTACCATTACCCGTACCGTGATGGCCCCGGCCATTGAAAAGGTTTTTGATCGTCCCCTGATCCAGTTGCACCCGATGGCCCTGAGCTTTTTCAACCTGGGCAAGGTATTGGCGTTCGATGCCAGTATCGTTCATGATCTGTTGCAGAGCGACGTCCTCCGGCAGCGGTTTGGGTATTCCGATCAAACCCAGTTGCCCAAGACCCTGGTGGAAGGACGCCGTCTCTTTTATCCCAAGCATGGGGGCATGCAGCGCCTGATTGATGCGCTGGTGGATCAACTGAAACAACTGGGTGTTGAGATTTGGACGGATGCGGCCGTTAGCGCCGTAACCTATGCCCATGGCCGTATTGCCCAGGTAACCATTGATCGGCAAAGCCTTAATGGGCACAACCGGCATCATCGTGAAATGCTGGCTCCGGCCCACGTTGTGTGGTCGGCTGGGGTACATCCGCTATGCAGCCTGCTGGGGCTTAATCTCGAGGTGGACTACTTTGACCGGGCCCCGAAAACCGTGCTGGTTAACCTGCTGCTGGAAAAACCTGTGGCAGCCGGGCAACAACTGTTTTACGTGTATTGCACCGAGCCGGGGTTTGCCACGTATCGGGTGGTTAACTACCCGGCCTTTTGCCCCGATGCCATTCGTGATGCAGGCTATCCGATGACGGTTGAGTTGTTCCTGCCCGAGTCACAAACCCATGACCATCAAGCCGTGGCCGCCCAGGCCATCGACGAATTGCGTCGGATGGGCATGGTGGGAGCCGACACCTCGGTTCGCTTCAGCGCTGTAGAGGTTCTTAAGCAGGGTTTCCCGCTTCCCTCCATGACCAATATCAATCTGACGGAGTGCCGCCGCCAGCGCATCAACAGCCTGGGTCTGGCGAACCTGACGATGATTGGCATCCTGGCCGAACCACAACTCTTCTTCCAGCCCGATGTGATTCGCGACACGTACCGCAAGCTGGTGGATTTTGTCGACCCCGCCCCCCATGCCTTTTCCGCCGGAATGCATGACACCGAGCCGACGCAAACCGATTCCGGGTATGCCCCGAGCTGGGCGTAACCCAAAGACATGACACCAAAGGCATGTTTTTTACCCCTACAACCACAGGTATAACCCGCCCGTTATGACCGCCCCCTCATCCAAATCTTCTTCATCTAAATCTCCCGTAGCCATTACCGAGGCCTTTAGGGCGCACCATCTCGACCTGTTTGAAACCCACGGAGCCACGCCGCAGGGGTTGGGTTGGCGTAACCAGGAAACCACCGACTTACGCTATGAAAAAATGCTGGCGGTTATCCCCGCGCCTTTGTCCAAGCAGTCCGTCACGTTGCTCGATGTCGGCTGTGGCTTTGGCGGGTTGTATACCTATGCCAAAACGCATCGCCCCGACCTAAACCTGCACTACACCGGCATCGATCTCTGTGCCCCGATGATCGACCATGCCCGCCAACTTCTGGCCGACGATTCGGTGTGTTTGGAAGTGTCCAGCCTGTTTGATTACCAGCCCGGCGAGGCGTTTGACTTTGTGGTGTGCAACGGTATTTTGACGCAAAAGCTGACGACGACCATTCCGGCCATGGATGCCTATGCCCAGGCCCTCGTCAGCCGTATGTTCGAACTGGCCCGTGTGGGGGTGGCCTTTAACTGCATGAGCAGCAAGGTCGACTACACCGAGGATCACCTGTACTACCGCCATCCCCTCGATTTTTTAGGGTTCTGTTTCAACACCCTTAGCCCCGATGTTCGGTTGGATCACAGCTACCCCTTGTATGAGTACACCATTTACGTGTATCACGGTAAGCAAGGATGAGGCGTGTCTGCGATGCCGGACCCAAAAACCGTTGTGAACCCCTTGGCGCCCGACGTAGCCGGGTTGGCTGACGCGGCCTTGGGGGTGGTGCTGAACCGTTTCGGCTACTTCGAGAAAGCCCCCATGCCCGATGCCGAGACGCTGGCCCGCTACTATACCGAGCACTATTACCAGGAAGACCTGGGGGTGTACGCGCACCAATACAGCGAGGCGGATGAACGCTACCGCTTGCAACAGTTGTCGCTTCGATGGCGTGCCATGCAGCGCGTTCTGGGCAACGACCCGTTTGCCAATAAGCGGTTTTTGGACGTGGGCTGCGGTGAAGGTTGGGCCATGGCGTTTTTTGCCCAGCATGGGTTTGAGGTGACCGGGTTGGATTTTAGTGCGTATGGCTGCCGGGTGCATAACCCCGATTTGTGTGCGCATGTGCGGGTGGGTGGTGTACAGCAGGAACTGAGTACACTGGCCAACGAGGGCCAGTGCTTTGACGTGATATGGATTGCCCAGGCCCTTGAGCAGATGCTTGAGCCGGCGGTTATTTTGTCATGGTGTCGCCGGTTGGCTCACCCGAAAACGGTGCTGGTGGTTGAGTGTGCCCACAACTTCTCGCCGCTGCAGCAGGATTTGTATCGCCGTGGGTTGATTGACGGGCCCTATTGGGTGGAAGGGTCGGATCATGTGTCCTTTTTTAACCCGGCCGGTTTTCGAACCCTGGCTCGAAGCGAGGGCTGGTTGCAACGCCTCTGCTTTAGCGATTACCTGATTCAGTTGTGCCTGTACCATGCCGACACCCACTATCTTCGCCACCCCGACACGGGTAAGGCCGCATTTGCTGGCCAACAAGCCCTCACGGATATGCTTTACCGAACCGACCCGGACAAGGCCCTGGACTGGTTTGTGTCGGCTGCCGATTTGGGTCTGGGCCGAACCTTTGTTAGCATGTGTATACCGGTTGATGAAGAGGAGCATGCCCCGCGATGAACGCGCCGAACGTGGATAACCGGGCCGGTGCCCCCGATGCCGGGCAGGATGGCCCCACGCCGTATAGCTGTTTGAAACATCAGCATTTTAGTCTGCATGACGATAATGGCCATTACGCTATTGTGCCCATTCGCTACGAAGATCGCCGCATGATCCAGCACTGGCGCAACGAGCAGATAGAATCGTTGCGGCAAAAGGAACCCCTGACGGATGCCGAGCAGGATCGTTACTTTGACACGGTGGTGATGCCCCTTCGCCAGGAAACACAGCCATGCCAGTTGCTGTTCAGCTTTCTGCTCGATGGCCGGTGTATTGGTTACGGGGGCCTGGTTTACATTGACTGGATCCATCGCCGCGCCGAGTTCTCTTTTTTGTTGGCCACCAGTCGTCGCGACAACCGCCAGCGTTACATTATCGAGCTGGGCCTGTTT
>JAGQHJ010000139.1 GCA_020431915.1 Cyanobacteria bacterium HKST-UBA04
GCCGTCCCCGCTACGGCTCCTGTTGCGATCGCTCCAGCGGCGACCGGTAGCGTGACATCGGTACGGACCAGCTCCGTTAAAAAGTACTAAGCCGCGCCGGGCCCTATGCACCGGAGCAATTGCTTCGGGTGCGGCCAGAGGCGCATGCGCTTAAACCCCATTCATGGACCGCTTCGGCCCCTTCGGCCATCGCGCTCATGAATGGGGTCCGTGTTTTGGGGCGATCCCCTCCCGGGTAGTTCGGCAGATTCGCTAAAAAAAGGGGTTTACATCCGTCGGGCCTTGTCTCATAATGGCAGACTATTGAGAATGATTCTCATTATCAATAGAGGCGTTGTTTGTGCGTCTTGGCCCGTCTGTTGGCCCGAAGCGCCCCGTTACAAGAGAGCAGTTGATTTACCCCGACCTGATTTGACGCGATGTCCATTATTCCTGCTGAAATTCGGGCTTTTGCCCACTACCTCGATCAACCGGCTGTCATCAGCCGGGCCCAGAACTGGGTAAAGAAGTATGGCCTATACGGCTTTACCGGCGGCATTTTTGCCTGGGACATGCTGCGGGCCAAGCCGGAAGAACGCAAAGACCGGTTTGTTCGTGACGTGCTGGTGCTGGGGCCCTCGATGCTGGCCACCCGTTGGGGCATTAACCGCATGAGCGAGCCAGCCACGCAGCTGCCGGCCTTTACGGCCATGAAACCCAAGATGCTGGCTGAAATTGAGAAATTTTACGGCAAAACCCTGGGCAAATACCTCAAGCGCAGTGCCGAGCTGCCCTTTGACGAGGAGCTGGGCAAGGCGGCTTTGGAGCCCAATAACCGCTTTTACCCCGACCTGGTCACCATGGGCCGGGGCGAGCTGAAGTACGGTGAGTTGCTCGATATCATCAAGACGGTGCAAAAACTGCCGGCCGATGCGGCTACCAAGGCCCATCACCTGGAAGCCCTCTTACCGTTGCCTGCTGCCGAAGCCGAACATTCTGTCGTCAGCCATGTCGTGGGGTCCCTGCTCAAGGGACGTCTGCCCTCCTGGCCCAGCAAGGAGCTGATTGCGCATGACCACATGCTCAAGTTCTTTACCACGGGTTTTGGTATTGTGGCCACGGGGATTGCCGGCGGCTTTGCCAACAACATCGCCAAGGGTATCCACGAAAAAACCGCCTACGTGAACATGGTCAAGGAAGGCCTGTTCCAATTCATCGCCAACATTGCCCTGTGTGCCGTGGGCGCCTCGATTGGGATGACCGTGTCCGACGTGACCGGCATTACCAAGCGTGCCTTGACCAGCGGTACCTTCAAGTGGGTTAAGGGGGGCATTATTCTGTCGGGTCTCAGTATCGGGATTCTGGGTGGGGGGAAGGCCGCCAACTGGATGGCCAACCACTGGATTAACCCGTTTTTCGAGTATCTGGACAAACGCAAGGACGGGGCCCAGTTTTGGGACCTGAAACACAAATGGGCCAACCTGCCCCCGGATCGCAAAATCGAGTTTATGGACGGCGTGCTGCACCTGGATGATTTACCCGTGGCTGCCGCCCTGGCAGGGGTACAGTATGTGGTGCCCTTCATCCCGTTGTTCTTTGAAGTGTCGGCCATCCGATCGGGCTATGGCTACCGAAACAAGGGGCTGGCTCAAGGGATGAACACCAGTGCCACGGATTATTTCAACCAAAAGCCGCATGAGTTGTCGTCCCAACAATCGCCTGACCCGGCTGTCCATATACAGGCAAACACGGACACGACGTCCTTTGTTTCGGCGGCTCCTTCGCCCTTGCCCCAACCCTTGTTTGCGCATCCTGCCCCGCAGTTGATGTCGCCACCGCAACACCTGCTTCCCTTGCCGCCGACCAACCCTTATCCTTACGCCTATGCCGTGGCAGCCGCCTCCTGGGCTTCGGCGGTTCACCCGCAACCGCTCTTTACCCGCCCCGTGCCCGTTCCGTCGCCACTCCTGTACAATGCCTATGGCTATGGACTCAGTACGCTCAATACGCCCGTCCCGTCTCTGGTGTGATGTAATACCCTCCCGTTAGGGCAAGTGGGCTTACTGCAATTTGATGCCTGGCCCGGTTTTTTATGTGCCATCAGCCCATCAGCCCATCAGCCCATCAGCCCATCAGCCCATGAGTCCAGTTAGTCCAAGGGGTTGTGTTTTTCCGCATGTCCACGGTACGTTCCTAAAACGCTCCCTAAAACAGGTGTTTGGATGCTTTACGCCACTGACACAGTACGCCCCCGGTTTGGCCTGATTCTGGGCCGGTTTGAAACCTCGGCTGGCTGTCGGTTGACGACCCGCCAGGCCCAGCCCTACGCCGCTGCCCTGCAGCCCTATGGCCTGGCTTTTTTGAAAACCCATCCCCTGCCCGACGACACCTTTATGGTGGCTACCGACGAGGAGGTGGCGGCACTTCGCGCCATGGTGCCGACGACCGAAGCCTGTCAGCAGATGCCCGAGGTCCAGGGGGCGCCCAACGCGCTGCGTCGAACCTACGCCGTCATGCTTGAGCAGGATAGGGGCATGCTGCCCAACCATGGCGATGATACCCTGGCGCAAGCGTTGGCCGATTTTGACCAACTGGGCTCGGTGGCCCAAAAACGGGCCCGTATTGTCGAAACCCTGCGGCACCAGGCATGGCGTTCGGTGGTGTCTTCTTTTGCCGATCAGCTTGCCAAAACCGAGGCCCTGGTGTTTCATGTGCCGGATCATGCCTTTGAGCATAACGCTGAACATGGCCCTGAACATAGCCATGAACATGGATTCGGGCAGGGTGTCGGTACTTTACCCCTACCAGCCACAGGTGTCCTGAATTGCTTGACCACCAATGGGATGTCGGTACTGGGCCCTGGCGGCAATGCCCTGAACGCCAGACTAGCCTTGCTGCTAGAAACCCACCCGGATCGACTGGCCGTGGTGGGGTAAGGTTAATACCAGACGTCCTATCGACGTTTGGTCGCTGGTGTCTGGCACACGTGGACGTTACGCGTTGTAGTTGATGTTGCTGCCCAGGCTGCCGCCCCCACCGCCGAAGGTGCCAAAGCTCATTTGGATGTTTTGCTTGAGCATCTTTTGCAGGGCATTCATTTGACCGCCACCGCCGCCGTTCAGGCTGCCGCCGCCGCCGCGCATCATGGATAAAGCTAATAAGGCAAACATCGGATCAAAAGGGTCTCTAATCAATCTCTACAAGTCACTACAATAAGTGTAGCCGCTTTTTGTAGGGGATTTCAAGGGGGGGACGGCAAACCGTTACATCGCGCTGCCCGCGCGGTGGTTCATAATGGTCATTA
>JAGQHJ010000140.1 GCA_020431915.1 Cyanobacteria bacterium HKST-UBA04
TCGGCGCAGGGGTGGGGTTTGGCGTCGGCGTAGGAGCCGGGGTGGGCGTAGGTGTCGGCGTGGGAGCCGGTGCAGGCGTCGGCGTATGGGATGACGGGCTGTTGGCCGGCACATCATCAATGGTATTACCCAGGAAACCCGAGGTGCCAAAGGGACTAACCAAATCCTGCCCGCCCATAAGCTGCGCGAACAAAGCAGACAAGGCCGGGCCTAAATCGCCACCAAAGCCCGATCCCATTGAACCAAAGGCCGGAGGCGCCTGCTGAATGGGGGCTTGCCACGGGTTGTTCCAATTGGCCCAAGGCTGCTGCCACTGGGGCGAGGCAGCCGGACCGTATTGAATGGGTTGCCATTGCGGGGGGGCAAATCCGGTGGTATAGCCCGTATTCCAGGCCGACGACCATGACTGCTGGTAGCCGTTGGACCATTGGGTGCTGTTGACCCCCTGGCCGGCCGTGGCCACATTGGACTGGCCATAGTTAGTGGCAATCGGCTGACCATAATTGGCCCAAGGCTGATTTTGCCAACTGTTGGACGAAAACTGTACCTGCGAGGAAGGCGCAAAGGATGTTGGACCTGTTGGACCAGCGTAGCCAAAGGGCGCTGCCGTATCCTGCCCGCCCTGGCCATTGGGAACCGCCAGAAGGTTGGCACCATACCCAAACGAGGCCAAGCCTGTACCAGACTGCCAAAAATCGTTCACTTGAATGGGTCCCTGTACCCACTGTACGCCTTGGCCACTCAGGCCAAAATTCACGTAACTCATTGTGCTGCTATGTCCTCGTATTCCCTGTGGCGGAAAGATGATTCCGTCAAATTGTCACCAATGCAAACGGATGATGCCGTCAACACCGTTCAAAATATACTCTCTTTACCAAATAAAAACATTTATATAGGTAAGATTGCTTAAATATATATTTAATTAATATTCATGCGGCAGCAGCCGATCCAGCGCCCCCAAGGCAGCCGCCCATGCAGCCTCGGCCTGAAGGCGGTCAACAGGCGCCCCAGACCCGTCAGGCCCTTCAGCCCCGTCAGACAGCGCTGATAGCACCACCAGCGGCTTGTCATAGGCTTCGGCCAGCGCCTTCTCCTGTGCCGTTCCAGGCCCGCCCGGCAAGACCACCACTACATCACTGCTTAAAATATTGGCCACGTTCCGGTTCACAGCCACCGGCTGACACGGGTCGTAAACCCCCAAAGGCACCACGATAGGCACTTCCACCCAGGGATTGGGGTATCCGGGCCGAACAAGCCGGAACCGCCCATCCACGTACTCGGTGGGCACGATGGCCAAACTCAGTCCTTGCCTTGGGGTGGTTTCAACAAAAGCCTGGGCCACAGCAGCCATCACCCCGCCGCCGCCACCGGTTAGCAGATGCACCCCCCGTTGGGCCAGCCAACAACCCAAGGCATGGCTATAGCATGGCCAAGAATCTGTACCTGACCCCATTACCCCTACAACAGGCCGTCTAGAAACCCCGGTTACCATCCGCTTCAAACCTCCCGTGCCCGGCTGGACGCCTTAAAAACAATGCCCAGGGCGATTATCGCACCCTGGGCATCGTCATATCCGTACTAAGAAGCGGGCCTAGTCAATAACCATGTACATATGGTTGATTTGATCAAACGCCCGGCCCCGGCGATGGTTGGCAGGGCGGTTTTCTTCCCAGCGATACCGGAACGTGCCTTCTTTTTGGGGCGTGGCAGCCTGAAGGGGACTGACGTTGACGTCGGCATCAAATTCCTCGTCAAAATGACGGTCGTTGAGACCCACAAAATTGGCCTCAAGCTCCAGATCATTGTCGGCGCTGCCGTCGTAGGCTCTAAAGCCGTACTGCTGCGGGTGGTTGCACGACAAAACAGCATTGAAGTTCATGCTGCCATCGGGGAAATAACGCACCGTGGCCCCTTTTTCAATCGTACAATCGCCCACCTGGAACGACTCCACCGTAAATTGCTTATAGCGTTGGCCGGTATTTTCAATCAGCTCGGCAGGGGCTTCCATGTTGCCCGCTGCCATGACCGGCAGCATAACCCCAACACTGCAAGCCAGCATGGCCAGTGCATAACGTACTCTCATGGTTTGTTCTCCTTAGTCCTAAATGGTGCCCAATCAGAGTGGCTTGGACACAACCCAATCACAGTAGACAATACAACCGGTTTGCACCGTTACCGTTTCACACTACCACTGTTTACCCCATGTGCCAAGGCATGGCCCCAATTTAACCCTCAAATTTAAACTTTAAGCCTACCCCATCCTATATTTATAGCTTAGTTTAGTTTATAGCTTTATTTTATGCTTTAGCTTTGTGGCTTTATCCGTTTTTCATAGCCATTGCCCCCAACCAACCCAACGGGGTCTGGCCAGGGGCAATGATGATGCTGGTGGTTAAAAAATACCGAGTCGCTTTGCTCTCCAGCCTTGGGTACTCGTTTTGGGCACTAGTCGAAGCGAAGATCCATTTGTTCCACCCAGTTGTAATGGCGGGCTCTGGACGAGCTGGAAGGGCGATCATCCGTCCAGCGATAGCGATATTCGCCAGGTTTCCGGCCACCTAATGGTTCAATGTAAGCCACCCCGAGGTCGGCATCAAATTCCTCGTCAAAATGGCGATGACCGTGGCCATAAAAGGCGGCTTCCAGCTCCAGATCACCATCAAAACCCCAACCTTCCCAGCCGTAATGCCCATGGTGGTTATGTTGCCATCCACGCCACGGAATCAGGCTAAACTGCTCCTGCTTACTGTGCTTGTGGGGCTCATTGCCTTCATAGGGCGAATACATGGAATAGTAAGGGCTCTTGCAGTTCAGGGTGGCGGCCAACGACAACGCCCCGTTGGAGAAGAGAATGACTTCCGAGCCTTCTTCCACCACACAGTTTCCGGCATTCATGGCCGGAAGCTTGAAGTGCTTGCATTCCCGTCCGCTGTCCAGGGTTTTTGTCTCGGCATGGGCGTAAAACGCATCGGCATGGTGGTTCATGCTGGTAACGGTAGCAGCCATAAAGACAGCACCTACAACCAACTGCTTGAACAAATGGGCCGGTTTAAACATCACGAACGGGATCTCCTTTGCATGCAAACGGTTTGGGCAGCATTGCCCAAAAAGGCAGTGCCCCTGTGATAAAAGACGGTTATAAAAAACCATTGATAAAAGACTGTACAACGAACCTATAGCGCAGCCTGGCCAAAAACCT
>JAGQHJ010000141.1 GCA_020431915.1 Cyanobacteria bacterium HKST-UBA04
AGACGCCGATGCGTTTTGAGTATATTTCGAGCCTGGCGTTCAGCTATATCGGGATGGCCGAAAAACGGTTGCTACCCGATGAGGGCGGCCAGGGCCAGGGCGCAAAAACCCCGTAGCGGTGTATAGGTGTTGTTAATAACACCGGTAAAGGCTTCCTGGCATTGGGGCCGTTGGCTTAAAAAACGATAGGCCTGATCAACGGCTTGTTCCTGTTTAATAAACCAGTATAAAAATTGAGCCAGTGTGGATTTTTGAAAATAGTGCCACTGCTTCTGGCGTTTATAGGCACGTAAATAGCGGTTGCGCTGGTGCCAGGCCCGGTTTTCCCTGCAGCGGGCCAACTGCTTGGCCAGGGTTGTGGCCGTCCACAGGGCAATGGTCATGCCTTCGCCGGTCAGCGGTTCGATAAATCCCCCGGCATCACCCACCAGCACGGCATCAGGGGCAATGCAGTCCTTGACGCGGTGACTGACCGGTGACATGGCTTCAATGGGGGGCATGGGGTCGGGCAGCATAATGTTTTCCTGCAGCACCGGATGGGTTTGGTAGTAGTGGCGAATGACCCCCTCGGCCCCACCATGCTGCTTGAGGGTGTCCCCGTTGGCCACAATGGAAAAGTTCACGCAGTAATCTTCCACCACGTCAATGCCGATGTAGTTGCCCTCGTCGAGCAGGTGCATTTCGATAACCCGCTCGTTTTTGCGGCGGGTGGGCAAAAAGCAGCGCAAGGCGTAGCGTTTTTTGGGGGCCGGTATGGTGAGGCCCAACTGGCGGGCCACAATCGACCGAAAGCCGTCGGCACCCACCAGCAGATCGCAGGTATAGGTGGCGCCAAGTTGCGTGGTCACCTGCCACCCCGGCAATTGGTGCTGCAGGTGGGTAATGGGGCTACCCCGATGAAGCATGACACCGGCGCCTTCGGTAACGTTCAGCAGGGCCTCGTCAAACACCTGCCGATTTAGGCAGTAGCCACCGGGCTCGTCGCGTTTAACTTGTGGAAAATCGCTTTTAATCACCCCATGGGTGTTCGACACGATTTTGACGCCGTTGCCCGGCAAGGCCCCGTCGCCTTCCAGCAGGGCCGACAACCCCGCCTGGCTCAGGATATTGACGCCCTCGAAGCACAGAAACTCGCCGCAGATTTTACGTTTGACCGTCGGGTTGGCTTCAAACAACCGTACCGAAAACCCGGCCTGGTGCAACAGGTAGGCGGTTAAACTGCCGGCGGGGCCCCCGCCAACCACAATAATGTCGGTATGGGTTGAAGCGGTCATGGTTGGGCACCCCATTCCAATAAAACGCTGCATGCCGTCAGGCCTGGGCCAATTCCCAGCAGCAGGCCCCGATCACCGGCCTTTACGGGTTGGTCCATAAACCGCTTGAGGATAAACAGGACCGTGGCACTGGATAAATTACCACAATCGCGCAATACCGATTTGGAGGTGTCCACCGATTTGCCGTGGGCCGCCAGCACGAGGCCAATGTTGTGGAGGATTTTTTTGCCGCCGGGGTGGATAATAAAGTGGTCGATGTCTTTCAGGGTCAGGCCTTCAGGGTCGAGCAGCTCGGCGATCATTTGGTCGAAGTGCTGGCGAATGGTTTCGGGCAGGGCCTCGTCAAGCACCATGCTAAACCCGGTGCTTGTCAGGTTGTAGCCCAACAGGTGGGTGGTGTCGGGGAAGTGGTACATGGCAGACCGGACGATGGCAGGGCCCAGGGTGTTGGAAGGCCCCAGAATGGCGCAGGCGGCCCCATCGCCAAAAAGGGCGGTGCTCACCACGTTGGCCCATGAGTAGTCGTCATGCTGGAAGGTAATGGTGGGCAGCTCTACCGTAATTAAGGCCACGGTATGGTTGGGGTAGGCCCGCAGGTAGTTTTCGGCATAAATCAGGCCGGCGGCCCCGCCCATGCAGCCCATTTCCATTACCGGCAGGCGCTGAACCGACGGCTTCATGCCCAGCCGGTTGACCAGTACCGCATCGATGGATGGGGACATATGCCCTGTGCAACTGGTTACAATCAGGCAGTCAATGTCGGTGGGGTTCAGTTTGGCATCGTTCAAAGCCTGACGCAGCACGGTTTCCGATAAATCCACGGCGTGGGTCTGGTAGAGGGCGTTTTTTTCGTCCAGGGTCATGCGGCTAAACACGTGTTCAAGCGATACAACGGAATGCCGACAGTCGACTTGGGCGTTTTTGAATATCTTTTCGGTTTTTTGCTGAAAGGCCTCGTCCTGGTGTTGCACCCAACGGGCCGAGTAGGGCAGCACGTCTGCAAGCGGCGCGGTATGGGGTGGCAAAACGGTGGAAAGGGCTAAAATTTTAGAAGTGGCCATGGCCTTGTGGTTTCTGTATATACAGGGGCCTCCCCCGGCGGGTATAAAAGATGGGCATGTATTAAGGTAACTAACGAAGGTAACTAACGAAGGTAACTAACGAAGATAACCCCCCTTCGGTTCCTGCAGTGTACCCTGAATGGCAGGTGGGGACAAACCACAAATGGATTAGGGGTTGGCTACCTCAAAAGCATACATGCGCGCGTGTGTGAGGGCGGCGGCACGGCCTGGGGGTAGGCACACGCATCGATTTTGAGTGGGCGGCTCTGTTTTTGTGTTTTATCAATCAATTAGCCTCATGGCTAATGGGGGGTGAATTGTGTGGCGGGTGGGGTTTCCAGCGTGATTCACAACAAGAGGGCATTGTCGCGATGGGTTTGGGCGAGTCGGGTTGGGAGGACTAAGTTGGTTCTGGTGGCTAATAGTGCGCATGAGCTCGGGGCTTTTATAATAGCCCTATGTTTTGTCCCCCTCTGTGATGCCCAGCACGACGCCTGCCGCTAGTGAGGTAAATTCTGTTGGTGGTTAAAAAATAGCAGG
>JAGQHJ010000142.1 GCA_020431915.1 Cyanobacteria bacterium HKST-UBA04
AAAAAGGCATTTGGTCGTTATCCCCAGCCTTATATGGTGATCGTTAACCCAAGGTGTTTAGGTCGTAAGGTTCGTGTGTACGAGTAGGTACAAGTTGTGATTCTATCGATTTCTTTCAAGTGCATTAACGGCTGCAATCTAATTTTTTTGTTAAGGTGTAACGAAACCCATATTAAAATGGTTTTATAAAAATAAGATTCTATAAAGCCCTTCGGAAGAAGGGCGTGCGCCAGAGGCACTGGGACAGCGCTTCGGGTAAAATGGAAAAGAAGGCGAGGCTAAAAAAACCTATGCCCCAGCTGCCGATTGAATCGTGGGATACAACTGTTTGAGGGCGGCCAGGTCACCAGGGCTCAGCACCACGTTACGCCAGCCTTGGTGAAACATCACGTCGTGGCTGTGCTGGCTGTGTTCCAGTCCCAGGGCATGGCCGAGTTCGTGGAGCAGGGTGGCCAGCTGTCGGCGTTCAATGTCGGCGGTACTCAGTGTGGCATCAATCAGCGGGGTTTCTATCAAGGTAATGGTGACATGGGTAATCTGCCCACCGGTGCTAACCCGGCGTTTGGCATGGCCCACCTCGTAGTCTCGCCCCTCGACGGTTTGTGTTTGCCATTGCAGGGTAATGTCGCTTTGTCGGGCCAACGATGAAACACCAAGGTTAATGCGACCCAGCCCGGCTCCTTGCCAGTCGGCACAGGCCCGGTTAATCACGCGTTGCCATTGCGCCTTGGCCCGGTCATCCATTGTGGCAGGCCAATCTGTAAACAGGGCAAGGTTGGCCAGCGCGCTTTCGGGCCACCGAACCCGGTTGTCATCGACGGGTTGGCTGCGGTCATGCCAGGCTTGCAAGGCTTCCAACGAATCGGCGGTTGTTGTGGGCACACGTTCAGGGGCATTAATCGTTTGGGATTGCGAGACCCGCTGTGGTTGGCCGGCTTGTTGCTGAGGCGCCAGCCGTCCGCCTGAGGTTGAAGTGCGGCCAAACCCGGCTTGGCTGTTGTTTGTGCTGACATTAAAAGACATGGGCTTGGCAAGGTATCCTGTTTTGGGGCTGTTCTCAGGTTAAATCGTCGAGGTTGGTCACGCGCAGCCCTTCAACGATGCGGTGTTGCATCCCTTCGTTAAACAATTCTTCTTCAAGGGAGGTTTGGACGGCCAGCGTGGTTGGGTTAAAAGCGAACCGGCTGCTAAAGACCACGCCACCAGGGTTAAAGGCGGTACTTTGCCGGATGGCACCCACCTGACGGCCATCGAGGGTCGGCTCAAAGTCAGTATTCATAGGACGAAACATCTCCCTTTCTCTTGATTTGTCGCTTGTTAGCCCGAGGCCTATTTTTTTCTCACACGATGGCCGGGTTTGCTCACAGGTCCCCTGGTGCAGTAGATGGACAGGGCGGAATAACGGTTTTCAACATATCGTCATCGGAAAGGCAACGGGTCTCCACGTCGAACTCGTCTGTGGGCGGCTTGGCGCCCTTCGGAAAAAGCCCTGGCAGATAACCAATTGCGCTTCTGCAGTAGTTGTCGGTGGCTTTGGTCCGGACTTCAACCGGCTTCGGTACATTGTTACACCACTGTTACACCCTTGTTACACCGCTGTTACACCCCCATAATAGCCACAGGGCCCCGATCCCCTCCTTTTTCTCTCCGCTTCCTGCCAGTGTCGATCAACCCAGGCTCTCGATTGGGTCAGCCGTAGGATAGTGCCCAACGTCTCATGCCGGTAGACTCGTTACGGGCCCTCCTGATTATGGACCTCCCCTATAATAGGGATACCCCCCCCTCCTCCCTCTGCCAGCTTCCCTTGTTTTAACGTATTGAAGGACCGCCACAACCCCATGAGTTCATCGACCTTGATCCACCAGCCTGACCAAATTCCGTCCAACCTGTTTAAACCGGCCGCCCCGCTCAAGGCGACTTGTATCGAAAACACCCGGCTTTGTGCCGACGGGTCGCTCAACGATGTGCGGCACCTGGTGTTTAAGTACGACGGTGGCCAGTATTGGTACCTCGATGGTCAAAGTGCCGGTATTTTGCCCCCTGGCCACGACGAGAGCGGCAATCGCCACAAGCTTCGGCTTTATTCCATTGCCTCGCCGTCGAAAGGCGATGATGGCAGCGGGCATCAGCTAAGTTTGTGCGTTAAACGCCTGGTATACACCGATGAAAACGGTCAGGAAAAACGTGGGGTGTGCTCCAACTTTTTGTGTGACCTGTCCGTCGGTGACGAAGTGGAGATGACCGGGCCTGTTGGCAAAGGGTTCTTGATGCCCGAGGCTAAGGACGCCACCATGATTATGATGGCCACTGGTACGGGGATTGCCCCTTTCCGTGCCTTTTTGCATACGCGCTATACGGATCGGGTCAACGAATCCGGCCAGACGGTGATGATTTTCGGGGCCCAAACCCAAAAAGATTACCTGTACAAGGAGGCGCTGGAAGCCTACCGCCAGCATGACAGTTATGACCTGATTACCGCTTTCAGTCGTGAGCAAACCACGGCGGAAGGCAAGAAAATGTACATTCAGGAGCGGGTTCGCGAACAGGCCGACCGGTTTCTGGCCTTGCTTGAGCAACCCAACACCTACGTGTATATTTGCGGGTTGCGCGGCATGGAAAGCGGCATTCTGGAAGCCTTGGAACAGGCGTCAGCCGCCCAGGGCAAGAACTGGCCGGCGTTGTTT
>JAGQHJ010000143.1 GCA_020431915.1 Cyanobacteria bacterium HKST-UBA04
GACGGAGGTCCGGGTTTTCATAAGGGGAAACACCTAAAAACGGGTTATAAAGGTTATTTTATGCATGCAGGAGCTTCATATTATACACAAAGCACACGCCTGTTCCAAAAAACAGGTAAAAAACAAGGAAAACGACCTTGTAGCGGTTACTTTAGCCCTTAAGGCGGTAGGTAATCCGCCCACGGGTTAGGTCATAGGGGGTTAATTCTACTTTTACCTTGTCGCCAGGCAGAATCCGAATAAAGTTTTTCCGGATTTTGCCTGAAATATGAGCCAATACCGTTATCCCGTTTTCCAGTTCCACGCGGAACATGGCATTGGGCAGGGATTCGACAATGGTGCCTTCCAGTTCAATAACGTCTTTTTGAGCCATAATGCCTTATTAATCTCTCACGCGCTCTGTGGCTAACACAGGGCCGTCTTCGGTGACTATCACTGTATGTTCAAAGTGCGCCGAAGGCAAGCGATCTTTGGTTACCACCGTCCACTGGTCATCCAGGGTCTCGACCTCGGCTCCCCCCAGGTTGTACATCGGCTCAATGGCCAAGACATTGCCGGGACGCAATTCGGGGGTTGGAACGTTACGACGGTAGTTAAATATAAACGGTTCTTCGTGCAGCTTGCGCCCGGTGCCATGGCCGCCGTATTCCACCACCAGGCCGTAGCCGCGTGCCTTGGCGTAGTCCTCGATGGCACCGCTGACTTCGTCCAGGGGCGTGCCAGGTACCATTTTGGCAATGGCGGCATGCAGGCCGCCGTCCGTGTCTTCGAGCAGGCGTTGCTTGTCTTCGTCAATTTTGCCTACGGGCAGGGTGACGGCGGTATCGGCAATATACCCCCGGTAGGTCACGCCGCAGTCCACGCTGATGACGTCGCCTTCCACCAGGATTTTGTCCGCCTTGGGAATCCCATGAACCACTTCTTCATTGACGGAGGTGCACAGGGTAGCCGGAAAACCATACAAGCCCTTGAAGGTGGGGATGGCTCCATGCTTGCGGATAAAGGCCTCGGCTTCGCGATCCAGGTCCAGTGTGGACATACCCGGCTCAAGCATGTCCATAAGCATCATATGGACGGCGGCCACAATCTTGCCGGCATCCATGATCAGGTTCATCTCATGGCGGCTTTTGCGGTCAATCGGCTTAAGCATTAGGCCAAAACCACATTGTTCTCACTGTACACAGCTTCAATTATTTCTTGAAGCTCGCGCTCAATGTCGGTAATGGGCCGGTTGGCCTCAACCTCGACCAGCAGGCCGCGCGTTTTGAACAATCCGACGAGCGGGGCGGTTTCTTTCTCGTATTCATCAAGACGGGTATTGACGGTTTCGGGCCGATCGTCATCGCGGCGGTTGAAGGTGGAATGCCCGCACACATCGCAGACCCCTTCGGTTTTGGGCGGGTTTAATCTCAGGTTGTACTTGGTGCCGCAGTCGGCGCAGGTAACGCGGTATACCAGCCGATCGGTCAGGGCCCGGCGATCCATCGACAGATACAGTACCTTGTTGAGGGCAAAGGGCAGTTGTCCCAGTATGCGGTCAAAGCCTTCGGCCTGTTCAAGGTTGCGCGGGAAACCGTCAAACAGGAAGCCGGTTTTGTCGGGGTCTATTTTTTCCATGGCCGACTTGATGATGTTGAGTACCACGTCAATGGGTACCAGCTTACCTTGCGAGGTATAGTGGGTGGCTTCCTGCCCCAGTTCGGAATTGGCCGCGATTTCGGCACGGATGCAACTGCCGGTATCGATATGGTACAGGTTGTACTGCTTGCTCAGGCGTTCGGCCTGGGTCCCTTTACCGCTGCCTGGCGGGCCCAGGAAAACGAGTACGACCTTGTTTTGTGACGGGGTATCGGTCATGGCTTCAGGAAACCCTCATACTGTCGGGCCAGCATGTTAACACGAATCTGGCTGACAAAATCGATGGCCACGGCCACCAGAATAATGAGGGAGGTGGTACCCAGGCCCCGGAAGATTTGTATCCCGGCGCCTTGTGCCAGGGTGGACTCGATGGTGTTGGGCACCAGGACAATAACCGCCAGGAAGGCTGCCCCGATGAACGTGATTTTTGAGAAAATGTCTTGCAAAAAGGCCGCCGTGGGCCGGCCGGGTTTAATGCCGGGAATGGAGCTGCCGTATTTCTTCAGGTTGTCGGCAATGTCCTTGGGTTGCATGTTGGGCATAATCGAGGCCCAGAAGAACGTGAAGAAGAAAATCAGCAAGACCTCAAAGGCAATGTACAGCGAACCGCCGGGGGAAAACTCGTTGACGAAGAACACAAAGGCCGAATCGAAGGCCCCAAAGTTGATACCGCTGTTGAGTAGGTAGGACAGGATTTGGGTTGGGAAGGCAATGACGGCAAACGCGAAAATGATAGGCATGACCCCGCCCGGGTTGATTTTAAAGGGAATATGGGTATTCTGGCCGCTCATCACCTTACTGCCCACCTGCCGGCGTGCGCTGACGATAAACACCTTGCGCACGGCTTCCTGCAGGATGACCACGAAGCCGATGGTAGCAAAGAACACAACGAGCAGCATCAGCAGCATAAAAGCCTGGGCTGGTGTGGCCGAGGCGGCCACCTG
>JAGQHJ010000144.1 GCA_020431915.1 Cyanobacteria bacterium HKST-UBA04
AGGCACGGTGCCGGTTTCTGTCCTGGATAACCAGAGTGGACGAGGCCAGGGCCTTGCGCAAGGCCAACGGGCCAAGCGGTTGCTGCACACCGGCCACATATTCCTGTCGCATCAACGGCAACAGGCTGTCGCGCAACAGGTGAATAACCTCCGGGTGTTGCACGTCGAGCACATCGGTCAACTCGATAAAAACGCCTGTCGGACAAGTGACCCGCTTTAGGCGACGAAACCCTTCCTTGAAGCGATCACCAAAACGACCCCGGTTTAGCTGAGCCAGGGTTTGGCGCAGGTGGCGCCGGTACAACGGCAAAAAATCGTACAGATGGGTCCATTCGCCGGTTTCAGCCGATCGCACCAGGTCGGCACAGGTGTCCGGTTGATGAAAAAACTGGTAAATGTAGGTCGTCGCCTTCTGGGGTTGCTGGGCAAACCAGTGGCTTAGCAGCTCGCCATGGGTGCGGGTCAAGGCCAACTTGTCGATACGCTTCATCAGATAATAAATAAAATCGACCGCCGGCAGCGGCACGAAAAACCCTTTCGCCTCATCAAAATACCGTTGGTTAAGCAGGTATTTGTCTTCCAGCAACAAC
Organism: Cyanobacteria bacterium HKST-UBA04; assembly: GCA_020431915.1. GTDB lineage: Bacteria > Cyanobacteriota > Vampirovibrionia > Vampirovibrionales > JAGQHJ01 > JAGQHJ01. Next base: position 591 of record JAGQHJ010000144.1, read on the forward strand.
TTGCCGTAGCGATAATAGTGGCTGCAAATATCGATGTGGATGAAGGTCGGAGGCAACTGCGCCAACTCGGCCGGGCCAAAGGCCAGGTAAAACGCCCGGAACTCATGCTGGATGCACTGGTAAAGCCGGATCCCTTGTTGTTCCAGGCTGCTTAAGCCCGCCAATACCGATTCCAGCTGCTCATCGGGCACCACAATATCCACATCGGAGGCAATGGTGTGGGGGTATCCCCGTGTATCACCGACCACGCAATACGGCACATCGTGCCGGTGTAGATGAGCCAGAATCGTCTCGAACAGTACTTGTCGGGTTGGGGAAGGGAGGGGAATGGACATTCTCGCTCTCTCTCACGAACACGTTCACGTTTACTTTGGGCCTAGCAGCGACTCACCAACAGATCAACGAGGCAGTCGCTGATGGGATACCCACTGGCTTCCTCATCATACAGGAAGACAGGCGTCGGGTTGGCCTCAAAAAACACATATTCGCCGGCGGGGGTCCGACGCATATCGATACCGGCATACACCAACCCCAGCGTTTGGGCGATCTGAAAACAGGTTTGGGCAACGGCATCCGGCAGGGTTATCGGAACACGCGGGGCATAGGGGTCATTTCTAAAATCCACGGTTTTGCTCTGAATTTCGACGGGGAACAACTCGTCCTTGATCAGGTAAATGCGAATATCGGTACCAGGAATAAACTCTTGCAACTTGACCGGCATGTTTTCAAGCAGCTTCAAGGCCTCGTCACTACAGTGCTCGGCCGTCACCCGTTCCGTATCGGCCCAGCCCAGAACGGGTTTCATAATAATATTGCCGTCCCACTTCTGATAAAAATGGCGAAAATCTTCCGGCTGGCATGTCACCAGGGTGTCGGGCACACGAACCCCTTGCTGCCTGAGGGTTTGCAGCAGGTTGACCTTCAGCCGGTGCTCGTCGGTCGCCTGGGCCGTGTTTACCCAGATTGCCGAATCGAGGGATCGAAAGAAACAGTTGACCGCCGATTCCAGGTTTCGGTACACCAGCCGCCAGCGCAGCGGATCCTGCTCACTGTCGGGCACCTTCACCCCGTCGGACCAGCGGCGGAAAACCCCCTTGATTTCGCTGAAGGCAATGGCCCGCGTCTCTGGCCATTGCCGAACCGACCCGTTGGCCGGGGCGTCAATATCGTACGTCAGCTTGTGCTGGTAGGGAAACAGCGTGGTATTGAACATCAGGGTTTCGATACCCCGTTGTGCCACTTTTTCCTGGATGTAAACCGACGTCAGGTCTTCCTGTTTCCCAACAATCATCACCACCATAGGGCACAAGACGCTTTCCGGCAAAAGCCTGCACGACACAACGGTCAACACAAACGGAAACAAGGTAGGGTATAGTGGTAACGATGCCTTGGCGTCGACATAACCCGACACGGTTTCCGTACTGCTTCCCATGGTACGTTGTCGGGCCGGTGGGCGGCAATGGTTTATTTACGAATACTGGCAACCTGACGTCTTTAACCTACGCTAATGTACCTGCTTCTGGGATCCTCCAACGCATTGACCAACCGGCTCTGGTCGAAATTACGGGCGGCCGGGCAATCGGCCATGTTTCTCAATCCCCACAGCTTTCCGGCCGACCTGCTTGTCGCCTATGACGCCCAAACACCCTGCCACGGGCATGTTCTGTATCAATCCAACCGACCCCCACTCGATTTACAAGACATTGAGGGGATTTACTGGTGGTTTTACGACGGCATTGGCCATCCGCCGGGCGACGGCACCTATTTCGAAACGGAAACCGTTTTTCTGAACCTGCTTGAGAATTTGAGCTGTCGATGGGTGAACCACCCCGGCACCATCCGCGACCACATTTATAAACCGGCCCAGCTTCAGCTCGCCTTAAGCCTGGGAGCCACCATCCCGGACACCCTGGTTAGCAATGAC
>JAGQHJ010000145.1 GCA_020431915.1 Cyanobacteria bacterium HKST-UBA04
GAGGATAAACGGATGACCCGTAGACGAACCCCTAAAAAAGCCACCTCAGCCGCGACCACCTTTGATACCCTCACTCTGGAAGGGGCCATTCTCAGTCCCGCTTTAATCGACAAGGTTAATCAGCGTGAAGTGGGTGACCAAACCGAAAAGGACTATGCCATACCCAAGGGCTTAACCCTGCGCGATGAATTAGCCCGCTATTTTCGCGTGGGCCAAGCCCTCTTTAATGAGTTTTCGGATAAAGAGGTCCCATCGGCGTCTGCCACGACGATGTTCATCCAAACGTTGTTTCGCGATGTCTTCGGCTTTAATGATATAGGGACTGCCGGCGTACGAGAGCGAGAGGGGCATCAGTACAAGGTGTCTTTAGAAGCACTGGGGGGCCGGGTACCCTTGGTGGTGGTGCCGCCCTCAGATACCCTGGATCGGGCCAGTGAAGCCCTGTACCTGGACCGTCGGCAATCGGCGGCCACGGCGATTCAAGACTGGTTGAATGCCGATGAAGACTCGTTATGGGGCTTTTGTACCAACGGTGAAAAGCTCCGCCTGGTGCGTGACAATGCCAGCCTGACCCGCCCCGCCTATTTGGAGTTTAACCTCAAGGAACTCTTTGAAGGCGAAAAGCATCCCGACTTTACCCTGATGTGGCTGCTGTTCCACCACAGCCGGTTTGGAGAGCCAGGCACCCCGGTAACGGACTGTGCCTTGGAGCGCTGGCGCGAACAAGGCAGCAAGGAGGGCATTGCGGCCCGGGACCGGCTTCGGGATGGGGTGGAGCAAGCCCTGCTGGCCTTGGGGAATGGTTTTTTACAGCACCCCAAAAATACCACCCTGCGCCAACGCATTTCGGCTCAGGAACTCAGCCTGCAGGACTATTTTACCCAGTTGTTGCGTCTGGTCTACCGCCTCATCTTTTTGCTGGTGGCCGAAGACAACGCTATTTTGTTTGCCCCGGATGCCACAGCCCAAAGCCGATCCCTCTATACAGAAGGGTATTCGTTAAGCCACCTACGCGCCCACGCCATTCGCCGGGCCGCTTGGGACAACTATGCAGACCGTTGGGAAGGGCTGTGTGTGGTGTTTGGCGCCTTGGCCCACGGCGAACCCCGCTTGGGCCTACCGGCCTTGGGGGGGCTGTTTGCCGACAATCAACTGCCGGAGTTGACGGCCGCCGCCTTGTCCAACAAGACCTTGATGGAAGCGGTGTACCGCCTGGCCTGGATTAAGGAAGACCACCGCTTGTTGCCCATCAACTGGAAGGATATGGAAACCGAGGAGTTGGGCAGCGTGTACGAAAGCCTGTTGGAGCTGACGCCCCGGCTCAATGGCACCGGCCATGACTTCAGTTTTGCCGAGGGGGCCGAAGGCCAAGGCCATGCCCGTAAGACCACGGGCAGTTATTACACCCCCGATGCCTTGGTGCAGGTGTTGTTGGATTCGGCGCTGGATCCGGTCTTGGACCGAGCCGAAGCGCAGGGCAGCGATCCAGTTGAAGCCTTGCTGAACCTGACCGTTGTGGACCCCGCATGCGGTTCCGGGCACTTTCTGCTGGGGGCTGCACGCCGTATTGCCTCTCGGGTGGCTCGTCTACGGGCCGAAGGCGTGGCCTCTGCCGAAGAATTTCGCCATGCCCTGCGAGAGGTGATCCGCCGGTGTATCTATGGGGTGGATCGCAACCCCATGGCCGTGGAATTGACCAAGGTCGCTTTGTGGATTGAAAGTGTGGAGCCGGGCAAGCCCCTTGGCTTTCTGGATGCCCATATTCGCTGCGGCGACAGCTTGGTGGGGGTACTGAACCCGGAGATGCTGGCAGAGGGCATTCCGGATGAGGCGTACAAGCCCCTCACTGGCGATGACAAGGATACATGCAAAGCCCTAAAGCAACTTAACAAAGAAAACTCGAAAGGGGTCCTCAAACAATCTTTATTTGCCACGGTGTCATCGACAAAGGATTCGACGCCCATAGCGGAACTTGAGGCCATGCCCGAGGAAACCCTGGCCCAAATTGACGCCAAACGGGCTGCGTGGCAGCAGGCTGTGCACGCCCCCCAGCGAGAACAGGAACGGTGGAAAGCGGATCTCTTGGTTGCGGCCTTTTTTGCGCCTAAAACCCCCAACACCAAAGACCAAGTGCCCACCAACGAGGACTTTAGCCGCTTGGCCCAGGGCGTGGCTCCCCGCGAGACCGTTTGCAAACACATCGAACAGTTAACTCAGGACGCGAGTGCCTTCCATTGGTACCTCGAGTTTCCCAATATTATGGCGCGAGGCGGTTTTGATGCGGTTCTGGGTAACCCGCCTTGGGAAGTCATGCAACTTAGTGAAAAAGAATATTTTGCGCAA
>JAGQHJ010000146.1 GCA_020431915.1 Cyanobacteria bacterium HKST-UBA04
CACCCACCCCGGGTACACCGGGAATGTTGTCCGAAGGGTCGCCTTTCAACCCCTTGAAGTCGGTGACCTGCTCCGGGTAAACGCCCCATTTCTCGAAAACCTTCTGCCGATCGTATTCGCTAAGCCCCCCTTTAAAAGAAGGTACCAGCAAGGAAATACGGCCCGCCTCGTCGATAATCTGAAAGGCGTCCTGATCGCCCGTCAGGATAACCACGTTTACCCCGTCTTCGGCGGCCTGCCGAGCCAGTGTGCCAATCACGTCATCCGCTTCGAAATGCTCGACCCCAAAAACAGGAATCCCCAGCAGCTCAACCCCTTCGCGAATGGCAGCCATTTGTTGGCGCATGTCATCCGGCATCTCGTCACGATGAGCCTTGTAGTCGGGGTAAATTTCGTTGCGAAACGTAATACGGCCCATGTCAAAGGCCACCGCAATCCCGTCGGGCTGTACTCGGCCCAGCAACTCGAAAAGCGCCTTAAAAAACCCAAATATCGCCCAGGTGGGTTCCTTCTTGGACGTTTTCATCCCCGTTCGCTCCAGGGCAAAGTACATGCGGTAGGCCAGGGAGTGACCGTCGATCAAAACAAGTTGTTTCATGCTGACCCCTTGAAACCGGTATTCGGACGAAATAAACAGGGCGGCGGCGCCTCGGTTATTTTACCGCAAGGGCACGCCAAACTTAAGCCTCGACCCCCATCGATCAGGTCCGGGTGTACCGTCCACCAGGCAAGCTTCTGACCATGCCTTTTAACTCCAGCATGGTTAAGGCCGTGCTTAGGGCAATCGCGGCAATAGCCTCCCCCTCTCCGGGGTTTTTGTCGGCCAGCGCCTCACTTAAGGCATCAAAGGTTATCGGTTCGCTACCCAGCGCCTTCAAAATACGGTAATCCGTATCCGGCAAGTTGTCCGGCAACCGAAGCTGCTCAACCAACCGGCCAGCCTCCGTGTCGGCAATCGGATCAACGCACCAGCCCAGGTGGCGGGCCATCAGGTGACCACTGGTGGCCGGGACAGCCCCCTCGCCAATCAAGGCGTTGGCCCCAAGGCTTTGCTCGCTAAAAATACTGCCCGGCACGGCAAACACCTGTCGGTTGGCCTCCAGGGCATCGCGGGCCGTAATAAGTGCCCCGCTTTGATGGGGGGCTTCACTCACCAGCACCCCGTCACTCAGGCCGGCCACAATTCGGTTTCGCTTGGGGAAGCGGAAGCGGGTCGGCTGGGCCCCCAAGCCATACTCACTCACCAGGGCACCGCCCTGATCCAAAATACGTTGCGCCAAAGCCCGGTTCCGGGCGGGGTAAATCACATCCAAGCCAGCGCCAAATACGGCAACCGTGGGGCACTGGTTATCCAGGGCTGCCATGTGGGCCGCTGTATCAATGCCGGCTGCCATACCCGATACAATCAGGGGTTGATGCGCTGCCAACTGCTCAATGAGCTGGGTCGTCACCTTTATCCCGTAATGGGTGCACCTACGGGTACCCACCACCCCAAGGGCCATCGGGTGGTTAAGCAACGACACATCCCCTTTAACCATCAATACCATGGGCGGATCCGGGATTTCCTTGAGCCGGGCCGGGTACTTCGGGTGCTGCCACGTCAGCACCACAATGTTTTGTGCCTCCACTTCGGCCAAATAGGCCAACGGGTCAACGGTTTGGCGGGCCTTCAGAAAAGATGACAGGCGTTCCGGTTGCAGCACGGTGTTTAATTCGGCCTCGCTGGCCTGCCAGAGGGCCTGGGCAGACCCAAACCGATGCAACAGACCAAAGCACACCGACGCCGAAACATCGACCTGGGCCAATGCCAGCCAGATAGCGGTTTCTGTCGGGGTTGTAACGGTGGTTGCCATCATCCTTATCCATCCATCATCAAAAGGAGGACCTCACCCCAATAACCTTGACGGGGGTCCTTTTAGTCTACGCCTGTCGGGTTTGTGGTTCAATGTTGGTTACACAAGGTAAAAATCGGCGCATGGCCGCCAAAGGCAAGGACACCGACCCTTCATGACAGATTATCCCCGGCCCAGTGCGCCGTTTCATCCCGACACCCCGTTTACCCTGATTGCCGGACCCGATGCCCTGGAAGGCAACGGGGCCCTGAACCAGGATGCCGCCGGGTACCTGAAGGACGTTGCCGACCGGCTGAACATTCGTTTCTACTTTAAAGGGTCCTACGACAAGGCCAACCGAACCAAGCACTCGTCGTTCCGGGGACCTGGCGTGGAAAAAGGCCTTGAAATACTGGGCCGTATTGCCCGCGA
>JAGQHJ010000147.1 GCA_020431915.1 Cyanobacteria bacterium HKST-UBA04
TTTACATCGGCTATGCCCCCACTCCCCTCGGTGCCCTACTGGGCACCGGCTGGGGCTTTTTCGATGCCGGCATTGGCGGCCTGTTTTTCGGCTGGCTGTATAACCGCCTCGCCCACGCTGTTTAAACGGCGCCTTAACGCCTCACAACACAACCTCGTCCAGACCCACCCATGCCCCTTGGGTCAACCCAACTGGGTCACGGCCGGCCCCGAACGTCGCAGTTTCTGGCCCAGGCCAAGGGCCAGGTTTTTGTATATCAGCACCCCGATGTCAGGGCGTTGCCGAATAAGGCACTGCAAATCCTGACGCGACAACACGGCACAAGCCGTTTCTTCAAGGGCAATGGCGGTTGCCGAATGGGGCTCGCCCGTGAGCATGGCCACCTCGCCTAGGCATTCACCGGGGTTCACCCGGCCAACCGCTTGTGAAGCGTCGGCCACAAAAATACCCACCGACCCACTGGTCACCACGTACAGCTGATGGCTGGCCTCACCGGCCTTAAACACGGGACCATCGGCCGGCAAAACGGTATGCGTAAAAATGGCGGCCAGGCGGTTGGTCTGCTCCTCGTTCAGGCCGTTAAACAGGGTCAGCTCATCAACAGCCCGGCGAATGACCGGTAAAATCTGGCTTTCAACAAACCCTCGCAGCACAATGTCGCTTATTTGCCGGGCCTGGTCTTCCAGGGCCAGTGGCCCCAAGTCGAGGGGAACCAGCAGGTTGACCATCTTTACCACATCCAGCCGCTCCACGGCATCAAACACCATCGACGGCAGATAGGCCGCCGGTACAAACCCCAACTCCAAGGCCGTGCGTTGCATGCGCGGGGCATAGGCACTGACATCAAGCTCCATGTAACACGTGCCGTATTCGTGCCGGGCCCGCTCAACCAGACTGGACAAAAGGAAACGAATCACCTCGTCATTCAGACTGATCAGCTCGAAAATACGGATGTTGTGCTCATAGTCATCGCGGATGAAGCCGACGGCCCCCACCACGCAACCGCCCTGACGTGCCACCAGGTATTGGGCATGGGTGGCATGAAGCTTGAAGAAACCGTATTGCAATCGCAGGGGACCAAAAATTTCGCGGTGCCTGACCCGACCCCGCTCCATGCGAATCAGGGAAGCGTAGCCGTCGGTGGTCAGGGTTTGGAGATCAAAATCGTGGCAATAGGGGTAGGGTGCCGAGTGCTCGTCAACAACGGCATCGGGGGTTAGCCCGCAGTTGCCCAAGGCCGCATGGGCTAACGGGTAAACTTCGGGAATGATGGCCGGATGGTTCTTGCGCAGGGCCAGGGCCTGGCCAAAGTATCGCACCATCTGCACCAGGCTTTCGCGGCGACTGAAATTGTATTTCTGGGGCAAAAACCCCACACAGGCAAAGCCTTGTTTGCTGGCAATCTTAACCGTATACGGATGGGTCACACGGGCATCCATCAGACCCACATGCAGGCGATCCTGCACATGCGCCAGACGGGCCTGCAGCACGCGTTTGCCAACCCCCTGGTTGCGGTAGTCGGGGTGAACGGCCAAGCGGCCAAACTCGCCCACCATATCGGAGTACGCCCCGGTGTTGTCCATAAGCACCGAAGCGGTACCGGCAATCCGTTTGTTTTCAGTATCTTCTGCCACCAGCAGCAGGGTGGTGTCGGCACACACCATCTTGAGCAGGTAATGGGCATCGTAAAACTCGGGGTAAGTGTAATCGTCGCCGTAACAGCTGTGAAACACATCGCTGATACCCGCCACGTCCTCAACTTGCGCGGTGCGTATGGTAATCATGCCGTTTTTTAATCCTCACTCGATTGGGCCGCCCTGATACGAGCCGTCATCAACCATCACTAACTATTGTTAACCATCACGCAAGGCTTGGGCTGCCGCCAGTGCCACCTGGTGGTAATAGGCCGCACCAACCAGCAACGCCTGCTCGTCAAAATCGAACTTGCTGGAATGGGCCGGGAAGCCTTCCTTGCCCTCGATTTGAGCCCCAAAGCGCACGTAACAGCCCGGCACATGCTGCAGGTAATACCCAAAATCCTCGGCCCCCATGTTGGTAAACTGCAGGGGCATCACATTCCGTTCGCCCACGGCAACACATGCGGCCTGCCGGGCCACGATCGCAGCAGCCGGGGTATTGATAACGGCGGGTGTCCCTTGTTGGAAATCGACGGTAATGCGGGCATTGTGCAACTGGGCCACGGAAGCGGCAATCCGGTTAAGGGAGGTTTTGAGATGCTCGCGCACGCTGGTC
>JAGQHJ010000148.1 GCA_020431915.1 Cyanobacteria bacterium HKST-UBA04
CGGGGCCAGCACAAACAGCCCCACTATGTCAGCAGGGAGTACTGGTTCTACAGTCACCTTAGACACCTCGACTTTGGTCTCTCGAACCCGCAAATGGTCGGCCTGTAACTGCTCGGCCCGTTGTTGAGCATAGGCTTGGATAGCGCCTGTCAGGTTTTGCTCCACCCGCTGGCGGGCCTGGGCCAGGAAGCGTTGTTTGGCTGCCTCAGGCAGGTCTCCGGTGGATTCCAGATCCAATAACTGGCGTGCCGCCTCACCTGCTTTGCAGAACGTTTCGGACAGACCCTCGAAGGCCAGCGTGTCGGCTTCCTCGACCAACAACAGCCGTGCCTTACGGGCATGCACGTGCAGTTTATATCGCAGCCTCAGCAACACCAAGGTCGTCAATTGTGCAACGCCCTGGGTGGGCCAAGCCCCCATACGACCCAATGGCTCCAACACACTGCCTTGAGGGTCCAAAGCCCCTTCCAGCAGAGATTCGGCCAGTATGGACGGCAGGGCATGGTTGCGGGTCATGATTTCCGTGTGCGGGGCCACCCGGTTTTTATCAAACGTGATTCGAAGGGGGCCATTGAGGTTTCGGCCATCCAAGCGTTCCTTTATGGCTTGGGGCAAATAGTCGAGATAGGCATGAACCACGCCATTTTTAGACTCCAAGGGGGCATCCAAGCGATTCATGGCCCGATAAACGAAGCGTTCCAACTGCTCGGGGGCTCCTAAGATCTCGCGCCATTTGTGCCATTCCGGTAAGACTTCTTCGGGCTTAAGGGCATTCTGGGCAAAAATGGTGGTGGAACGTCTTTCGCCCTCTTCAGCGTCCTTCCACATAGCGTCGAGCTCTTTGGAAGCCGCTGCGAGGTTTAAATCCAGGGTAAGCTGGGCTGGTTTACGGTTACGCAGGATAACCGCGTTCATTAAAGCACTGGTCACCGCACCCCGCTCTTCGGGCAAGGGAACGGTGACCCCCGTGGCAGCCTTAATGGCCTCGGCCTTTCGCAAAATGACTTCCAAAACCGCTCCATCAATGGCACTGTCCTCCGAAAACAGCAAAATCGAACGCACGGTGTCGGCAGGTTGGCCAAAACGGTTGACCCGGCCTTCGCGTTGCTGGTGGCGGGTGGGATTCCAGGATAAATCGTAATGCACGACCGTATCAAAGAGTTCCTGCAAGTTAATCCCTTCTGACAGGCAGTCGGTGGCAACCAATAGCCGATGTTCATCCGCGGCCATCTCCTCGACCCGTTGGCGTCGGTCGTCGGCCGTCAGCTCTCCGGTCACCACTTCTACCTTCAGGTTAGGGAAAGACCGTTGAAATGCTTGGCGCAGCCCCTGGGCCACATGATCGGCCGTGGCCAGAAACCGACAGAAGACCACCGGGTTGGCCCCTTCTTCGAGAAGGGGTTTTAGCAAGTCCACCACTGCCGATAATATGGGATCTTTGTCCGCAACCAACGCTTCGGCCTGCTTAATAAGCGCCTCCAGTTGCGGGCGATCCTCAAAGCCGGTGCCAGGCTCCACATCGAAGGCATCCATTTCCTCGCCATCTTCGTCATAGACTTGCTCTTCCAAGCGCTCCGGCTCATCGGCCAGACGGTTGCGAAGGGTTCGCAAGGCCGCAGCCGGAGACGAGCCGGCACAGCGCATTAAAGCGAGGGTACCCCAGAAGGCGATTCGACGATTCTGTTCGCTGGTGCCAGCCCCCTGAACCACACCAAGACAGTACTCAAGGATGGCTTCATGAAATGCCAAGTGCTTGGCATTAAGCTTATAAGAAAATTCTGTGGTTTTATGCTCCGGGAAAACGTTGTCTTCGCCCCAATTTGTACTGGTAACATCAATCCGACGACGCTGCACGAAATGACGTGCCAGTCTTTTTCTGTAGGCCTCGCTCTCAAAGGCTGCCGGGCTAAACCCGTCATTTAATAAGGCAAGCAAGCGTTCAAAGGCCGTTTCGTCACCACTGTGCGGTGTGGCTGTTAAAAGCAGCATGTGCCGCTCTGGTTCGTCAGCCAGCCGCTTGAGCAACTCATACCGTTGTTGGCGACCTCGATGGGTTCCGACACAGGCATGGGCCTCATCCACGATAATGAATTGGGGGCAGGCCCGGGCAAATGTATCTCGTCGCCGTTCTGCCTTGATGTAATCCAGACTGACCACAGTATACGGGTAAGCCTCGAACAACGATTGTGAATCCAACAGCCCCCGTTCCAACCGAGCCGCCGAGGAAGCAGTGACGGC
>JAGQHJ010000013.1 GCA_020431915.1 Cyanobacteria bacterium HKST-UBA04
TAATGCTGCCGCCAACTTCCTGACCAGCCGGGTAGAAACAGCCCTGTTAACCGTTAACGATCAACTCGCCCGCTTGGGGGCGCTTCAAAACCGCTTGCAAGGGGTCGTCGAGAATATCGATATTTCGGTCCAGAACCTGTCTTCGGCACGCAGCCGAATACAGGATGCCGACATGGCCTCGGAAACAGCCAACCTGACCAAACACCAACTGATCCAGCAAAGCACCTTGTCTGTTTTAACCCAAGCCAATCTGTCCCCCCAAGGCGCTTTAAGGTTGTTAAGTGCCACACAACCCGTTGAATTCCCAAAAAGCCAATAACCGCTAACAGCCCCTAAATAACCGAATCCACCCCGTTTCTCCTCCAGACGGGGGAGGGGTTAAGCATCGGTTTTTATATCATCCGCCAGACCATTATTAGGCAAAACCCTCTCCAGGAGATGGTTTTACACTTTCAATCCTCATGTCATTGCCAAAACCGTAGTAACCCATGTATTAAAGGTTAAAGCCTGTGATCCGGCTTACCGATAATACCAGTATGCATCGAAGTATGACCTTTCTTTTCAAGCAACCTGGTTCCACCCCAATAAAACAAACCGAACGTTTCCCTCCAGCGTAAGCGATGGGCCCCAGCGTATGGGCCGACAATTGAATACGGGTTATTTTCGGGTTCCTTACCCTCAATCGAACTGATCCAGTTATCGATTAACCTAGGAACCTTCCCCTCCTTGCCTCTGATAGTAAACACCAACATACAATCCTTCAACGCACAGCGTCAGCTGTCCGGGGTTCAGTTGCGTCTCGCCAAGAGTTTCGAGAAGCTCAGCAGCGGCAATCGTGTCAACCGGGCGGGCGATGATGCGGCCGGCTTGGCCATCAGCAATGAAATGGAAGCCGACATTCGCGGCATGCGCCAGGCGGTTCGCAATGCGCAAGACGGGGTGGCCATGCTTAACGTGGCCGACGGATCCATGCAGAACATGGTCTCCCTCCTGCAACGGGTCCGAGAACTCGCGGTACAGGCCGCCAACGATACCTATGATATCAATAAGCGCCGAATCATCCGCACGGAAATCCAACAGCTTTTCTTTGAGATAAACCGGATCGCTGACAGCACCCAGTTTAATGGGGTCAGCCTGCTCAACGCCTCCTCGCCCACCGAGTTTTTATTGCAAGTGGGCTCCGGCAACAATGGCAACGGCACGGACGTCATTGACGTGGCCTCGGCCTTGGACAACCTCTTGGCCACAGCCCTGTTTCTTGGGACAGCCGGCGTACCACACAACCAGGCTGCCAACTATATGCTAAGCCGCGTGGATCGGGCCATGGGCCAGATTAACGCACAACTGGCCCGGCTTGGCGCCCTGCAGAACCGGCTGGAAGGGGTTATCGGCAACCTCGAAGTAACCATCGAAAACATCTCGGCCGCCCGCTCCCGGATCATGGACACCGATGTCGCCCTGGAAACAGCCCAGCTCACCAAGAATCAAATACTGCAGCAGTCCACACTGGCCATTCTGTCCCAGGCCAACGTGGCACCCCAGGCCGCTTTGAGACTGCTTCAGTAAACGCCCCGAAGCACCCAGTACCAACACGCGCACCCCTTTAGAAAAGATCAGGTTATCTGCGTCCAATCCGGCGCCCGGCGGTGACGAATAACGGTAAGCTGTTTTTTGGCACGGGTTAGGGCCACGTAAAACAGTCGCCGGGCTTCTGCCTCCTGCCGGGGCTTGGTCCATATGCCGTTGTATACGGCCGACTTAAGCTTGCCCAGCCCTACTGGGCGAGCCAGCATCAGGCCAAACCCGCGCTTGCCCCCTCGGCCATCCATATCGCCGAACTGGGGGTCAAACATCAAAACCCGCTCGCCAGCCCGGCTGCTTCGGCTGGTATCATCCACACAGGCCACGTATACGTGGTCGTATTCCAGCCCCTTGGCAGCATGGACCGTCATAATCTGAACGGCCGCCTGGCCCGCTGTCGGCAGTGCCACCGGCAGCTCTTCATCGGGGCTCGTAACATACTTTTCCAGCAGTTCCACCACACGCCGCAAAGGAACCCGATACCAGGCCCCAAGCGCTACCATGTCACCGGCTTGGCCAGCCTGGCACAAGTCCATTAGGGCCAACGTGGCCGTGGCCACATGCGCCCCCTGCACCGGTTCTTCGACAGACCCAAGCATGCCCCCCAGCAAGCCCAGGCGCTGTGCCATATGGGCCACCGCCTGGGATAACGGCATGGCCTGCTGGATAACCTGCCAATGAGCAGACACCAGACTTTGAGCCAGGGCCGCGCATGCAGACACCACCGGCTTTGGCAAACCCTCTCCCCGAGCCCCGGCTTCGCCGTCCAACTGCAACAACCAGTCAAACAGCGAAACAGACGCCTGGTGCCGCCCCTGGCAAAGCTGTCGAATCTGGGCCGGAGACAGTCTAGCCGACAGCACCCGAACCAGCGATGCCTCGTGATGCGGATCGACAAGCAGGTGCGCCAGGGCCACCAGGTCTTTTGCAGTAGGGTGTTCCATCCAGCCCATGGGACGAGCGCAAACAGCCGGGACACCAGCCTGGCTTAACCGTGCCTGCAGCACACGTGCCTTGGTACGGGATCGAACCAATACGGCCACCTGATCAAGCGAGGTCACGGCTCCCGCGTCCCGCAGCCGAACAATGTCTTCAACCAGCCAGTCGGCCTCGGCGGCCTTCAATTCAGCCATCGTTCGGCGTGCCCCGGTGTCATTACCAACCAAACCGTCCGGCACATCTTCCGGCACATCTTCCGGCGCATCAATCGTCAGGCAGCGAACAGCCTCTTTCGACGCGGGGTGAGAAGCCTGATCAGCGTCAGGCGCAAAAGCTTGTAGTTGATGGGCCGGGTCACGGTTCAACCCGGTGGTGGTATACCGGTTAACGGCCGATAAAATCGCCGGATCGCTCCGGTAATTGATCGACAAGGCCACATCAACCACCGACACCCCGCATTGCCGCTCGGCATAACCGGTAATTAACGCCAGGTTCTCGGGCTGGGCAAAGCGAAACCCGTAGATAGACTGCTTATCGTCACCCACCACGGTCAGGCCTGGCCGGTCCGGGTTCAGCAGCAATTCGAGCAAGCGAAGCTGTGCCCCGTTGGTATCCTGAAACTCGTCGACAATAATGGCCTCGAATTTTTCCTGCAGGTGTTTTCGTACCGCCGGACAGGTTTCAAGCAGTACAATCACCTCGTTGATCAGATCGTTGAAGTCCATGTAACCACCGGCTTTTAAGTGATCCTGGTACAGGGCGTACAGCACGCCTATTCGCTCGATCCAAGCCAGTTCAGCCGTTTCGAGGGAGTCGAGATCCTCGAGGTGATCACGGTCCGGCACGGGCATTACCGTTCGGCGGGCCGCACGACCTTCGGCCTGAACATACAACGGCTGCTTGCCAGCCTTCATCAAAAACGCTACTTCCTCTTCATAGGCCTTGGGCGAGGCATCAACCCCATGGCTGGCCTCGACGGCCTCAATCGGCCGCCACCCCGAGTCGGACCAATTCGACAACGCCTCGGCCCATACCCGAATGCATTCGGTGATGTGAGCAACCGGTTCGTCCGTCACCGGATCATAGCCGGGCATGGTTTTTAACCGCTGTGTCCATGCCCGCGTTTGGGCACGGGTGGTACGAACAAAATCGGCCGGGGTCATACCCGAGGTTTTAATCCGTTCAATAACGTCCCAACTGGCCGCCAGCAAATCGCCTAACTGATCAATACCGGTGTCCGTGGATGCCAGCAGGGCTTTGAGCGAAAGACACTCGGCCGAGCACGCAGCCGTCCCACCCTGCCCCAAGCCATATCGAGCCAGCGTGGCAGAGACGTCTTCAAATTCACCTTCGGCAACCCGGTTAACCAGTTTCTCAAACACCGCTTTTTGTTGTGCCGAGTCAATCAGCCGAGGCAAGGACACCACCCCCCGATCAACGCCATAGTGCTTCAACAGCTTTAAGCCCATGTGATGGAAGGTACCAATCCAGTCCGTCAGCGGCAACGGCCCCAAGCGCTCGGCACCAAGGTGCTGCCATTGCTCCAAAATACCTTGGCGCATTTGCGAAGCGGCCGCCTCGGTAAAGGTCAGCACCAGCAAGGCATCGGCCGGATTGGGATGCCCCTTGGCAATCAAGTCGTCTACCAGTTTTAAATACCGACGGGTAATGGTCGTGGTTTTACCCGTACCAGCCCCGGCCAGCACCCGCACCACCGATGTCAGGGGTTGGCCAGCCGCATGGGCCTGCGCTTCATTCAACCCTGCCAAAAACGGGCTGGCTGTGGCCGTTGGCATGACCGTCATGACAGGTCCTCCGACACCGCCGCCGTCGCCGCCATGGCATCGGTGGATTGCACATCACAGATCGCCTTGAAATCGCACCGGGCACAGGCCATCGGGTTGGTAGAAAATTCGCAAGCCTGCCGAACAGGAGCAACCACCAGCCGCTGCAGGTTGGCTGCAAAATCCGGCAGGCGGTTCTGGAGGGTTTCGGCATCCACCATCACCGACAGCGATCCGAAAGCCGGATCGTCCCCGTCATAACGCGGGCGACAGATTTGCAACCCGACCGACTCAATGGCTGTGGCGGCGCCGTGCAACTGTACCCACTGCTGTGCCCCATAAAAATAAAGAGGAACCTGGCTCATCCATTCGTGCTTAAACACCTCATGGTGCGGGCGTCCCTGCGCCTCCTCCAAATGGGGATCGAAGGCCCTGGTTAATTTCGAAACACGGGTTTGATCCTGCTTGTCGCTAAACTTGTGGCGACCATAAACCTTGTAGTCCACCACACGCCACTGGCCTTCGGCATTGGCCATCAGCGCATCGACCCGCCCTCCAAAAACGGCATGGTCAACCTGGGGCAGACGAAACGCACTCAATTCCACCTCGGTTTCAATCCGGCTAACCGGCTCGTCAAAGAACCCGGCGGTTTGCATGTCGCCGATGGCCCCCTGCAGGTAGGTCCTAAACCGCTCCAGGGTAAGGGGTGTCAACCCATGCAACTGGTGGCGAAGCCGACGGGTTTTTTCATCCAGCCCCCCTTCCTCCAACCCGGCAGGCAGACCTGCCAACATGGCACACAACTCGGCTTCGAGCCCCACCAGGCCATCGAGCCATGTTCGCAACCATCCCGCCCAAACGCCGGCATCGGGGAAGGCATGGCCCTGCTCCAGATGGAACCGGGTCTGGCATCCCCAATATTGCAACGCCCAGTGCAGCCAAAGCCCCTTAAGCACCGACTCGTCGGCAGGGGTTTTCAGGCCCAGCACATGCCGGTAATAATACTGCCGGGGGCAGCGGGTATAGGTATCAATGGCCGAAGGACTGAGCATCAAGGCCTGGGCCGGATCAAAAACCGGGCTATCGGCCGACTGGACGGGCAGCGCTGCCCAAGGATGCGGTGGCCCGGAGGCGCCCTCCGGCGTTACCAACACATTGGCGGAAGGCCCCATGTCGGTGGCCGGTAAGCGATTACACGGAATCATCGCCGCCAGTGCCACCGGGGCAATACAAACCGAACGGCCGGCCAGGGTGGCCGGTGCCAGCAGAACCGTTTCAAACCGGCTCAGGCATGCCCGATCAA
Organism: Cyanobacteria bacterium HKST-UBA04; assembly: GCA_020431915.1. Lineage (GTDB taxonomy): Bacteria > Cyanobacteriota > Vampirovibrionia > Vampirovibrionales > JAGQHJ01 > JAGQHJ01. Next base: position 5,608 of record JAGQHJ010000013.1, read on the forward strand.
AACGTTGCTGCAGGGAATGCGCCTGCCACCGGGTCCAATCCACCGGCAATACCCTGCCCTGCCCGGCAGTTACCCATGCCTGATCAAGCCAACGGGCCAACGACGGTACATCCGGCACACCCCAGTGGGCTTGAGTCATCCACGGCACCACCACGGCATCGGGCAGCACCCCTTCCAAAGCCTCGGGCAACAAGACCGTTACGTTGAGCGAACCCGCACGATAACCTCCAGCCATGCCGGACCAAACCAACCGCCGGGCCAGGACATCGGCAGAGGCCGTTTCAGGCTGTTGCCCCTCACCCATCCGGCGGGTCACCTGCGTCCACAAGTCCGGCCAAACACCCAGCAAACGCGACAACGACATCGCCGGAACCGACGCATGCATCATCCAGGTATCCAGGCGCTGTAACTGCGCGTGCAACTGCGTCAGGGCCGTGGCCACGACCGAGCCCTCCTGACCCGGCACGACCGGCTGCCAGCATGTTTGAAGGGTCTGGTCCAGCGCCGTAACCAAAGCCGGCATGTCGGACAAGGGTAGGCGTGTCCATTGCCACAGCCAGTACAGCGGATCGCGCCGCCAGCTTAGCAACTGGGCTTCTATCGGAGGCTGCCCATACGCCATGGCCAACAGATGCTCTATTTCAACCCCGGCCTCCATGCAGGCCACCACATGGTGACGCGCGTCACGACATGCCAGAACCGGGGAAGGGGAAAACAGCCCGTCAAGCGCATCGAGCAAATCCAGCCAGCCAAGCACCGCTTCGGCCAGCTCCTGGTTTCGCTGCTGGTTATACTGATACTCTGGCCAATCCGGCCGTTGCGGGGACTGCCCCTTTTGCTTGAAGCGTGCCAACAACGCCAACAACGCCAGGGTCTGCCGAAGCCATTCGCCAAGGCTGTCCACCAGGGACTCGTCATGCGCCTCCTCCTCGGCCGTCTGGCAGAACGGTTCGAGCATGGACACCACAACCGACAGCTTGGCCTTGTCCGGCACCACCACAGCCACTTCAATTACCTCACCCCCCTCGGTGGAGCCGGAAGCAAACGGCACCACCTCCGGCCGGGACCACCGGTCCAGCAACGCCATGACCGCCTCCATCATGGCCACCTCGTCGGGTACCGATTGAAGGGTAACCAAGCCTGGCGCCTCTTCCCCAGAAGCCGCTGGCTCGTGCAGGCGAGGCAGTGCCTGGCAGGGTATTTGCCACAAGGCCGACAGCTTCTCAAACAAAACCCGTTCGTACGGGGTTTGGACCGTTGCCGAGTCCAGTTCGTCCAACAGCAGGGCAGCAGGCCGGGTATCGAGGGGAAAAGCAGCCTCAATCGACTCGGTCGGCACGCCATTTAGCCCGTCAAGCACCTGTTGCCGAATGGCTGGCCAGGTGGTCAGCCCCAAGGAGGCCAGATGCTGATGGCACTGCCGCCATGCCGCCTGCACCGGCAAGCAAATCGCCGGAGCCTCGGTCTTGTGCCATGGCCAGTCCGGCCTCAAGGTGGTTAGCAACCCCACGGCATGACGACAATTTCGGGCCAGGGCCGGGGTCAACGTACCGCCATCACCGGTATCAGCCGTCGGTCCCGCCTGGCCGGTCATAACGGACAAAGCCGAAGTAACGGCCTGGCTTAGGGGATGATCGCCATCAAGCTTCCGGGACAAGCTTTCTTCCAGCAGACAGTCGACCAGCACTTTATCGGCCCGTTGCAGTACCGGCTGTCCCTGGCTGCGGCATACGCTTTCGTACAGGGTTAAAACCAGCTGGCGCAGGGTCATTACCCGTACCCGCTCGTAGCCAGGCACGGCACCCAAACGCTGAACCAGCTGGGCCGCATGGCGGTTATGCCGGGCCAATAGCCACACGGTCCGCCCACGAGATGCCTCATCGGCAAGCACCGCATCGAGCCGGTTAAACCAGTGGGCCAACCAGGGCGACGGGCCAGTATGCGCTGAAGAAGTCGTCATGAACGGGTAAGCCTACATCCCTTGCCTTGTGCCTTGCCTTACCTTGCCAAGACCCGTTAACCAAGTAGTTCCCTTACTGGGAGACGCTACTGATCAACGCGCTACGGACCCCCATGGTGGCACAGAGTCGGGCCACTGAAAAGCCCTGTGGTGGGGATAGATACCAGGCATGAGACAAAAACCGCCGGGCCCATTGGAGCGACCCGGCGGTTTTTTACAATTGATTCGCGATTCCCTGGGTGGCTTAACGGCCAAACCAGTTAAACGGATTGAAATACGTTGGCATCCGGTTAAAGAAGCTGCCGAAGGAGGGCATGCCGCCACCAAAGAAGGGGAACCCAAAGGGTGACTGCTGTTGCGGATACTGCGTCGGCGGATACTGGGTAGGGAATTGCGGCGGATACTGCGTCGGTGGATACTGGGTCGGCGGATACTGCTGCTGATTGAATACCAGCGACACAATATTGGCCAACTGACCGTAGAGATCCGAGATACGGTTGGTCAAGGTTGTAATCAAGTCACGCTGTTCGTCAACCTGAGACTGCAGGGCCTCAACCGTGGGAGCCGGCGTGGGGGTCGGGGTTCCCGGCGTCGGTGTTGGTGTGGGCGTAGGGGTCGGGGTTGCCGCATTAAACACCTCGGCATACTTGTCGGGATCATCCTCGTTGTCGGCCAACAGTTCCTTGAGCTGGCTGATTTGATCCAGGGTAACAGCCTTGCCCTTAACATCGGGGTTATCGACAATCTGGCCAAATTCGCCGCTTTTGAGCTTACCGTCGTCATCGTCGAGCATGGCCACGTTCATCAACTCGTTCATCGACACGCCGGCTGCACCGTCAATGCCTGTAACCAGGGTAAAGTCGTCGCCGCCAAAGGCTGCCCGAACCAGAATGTTGCTGAAGCCGGAGGGATCGCCTTCCAGTTTCATTTCCTCGGCAATGTCGAGCAACTGCGATTGGGTCAGTTGCGTATCGAGGTCAACACCGGCATACCCTGCACCCAGGGCAGTTACGGCATCGTTAAACCGATCCTTGAAGACCTCGAAATCGGTCTCCTGGTAGTTGGTGCCAAACAGGTCTTCGGCAATACCGGTCGTGTAGGTTTTCAGGTCGGCAACCGCACTCAGGCCGGCCAAACGGAAGTCGAAGTTGGAAATATCGCCAGCCTGGCCATCCTTGTTAGACAACGCCATAATCACTTCATCGGCAGTTACCTTGCCGTCGCCGTCGTCGTCCAAATCGCCATGGTTCTTGTGGACAAAAGCCAGCAGTTCCACGTCGGAACCCAAATCATCGGCGTCGGGGTTGGCTTTTTTATAACGGGCCACAAAGGTGTCAACCATACGGCCCAAATCTTCTTTGGACAGGGCAGGATCAACCGGGTTACCGTTTGCATCTTGCGACGGGCCATTAAAATCGGTAGCCCACTGGTTAAACTTATCGGCAAAATCGCTGTTACTGATCCGAAAACTCATAACGATGTTCCTTGTTCGGCTTGTCTTCCTGCATTCCTGTCCTTGGCTGGCGTCTGTTCATCACCTTCCCTTGGGTTTAAAGTTGAGGAGGGGACTCGTGGTGGATTCGAAAGGGTCGGGTTCTCGATAAGGGGCTGTGAAAACGCCATGCGCTGGGACCTAAATAGAGGTCTTCTCATACTTGTCTATCGTCTGAGGGGCTCTGAGACTTAAACACAGAGGCGGATGCCTTCATAATTGTTTACATGTTGTTTACACCAAAAAACAGTCAAAAAAGCGGCCTGGCCGGTATTTTGACCGCTATTCATCGTGCCTGTCGTGTGTTTGCAGTATGATAGCCCCACCAAAGACCTTAGATATGCGTTTTTCGACCATGCAAGACACCACCAGCCAAAAACCTCTCTCTGACAACGTTAGGGCTTTTACAAACACCCTAACCTTTGCCCCGGATGACTTTCAGCTTGAAGCCATGGAAGACATCAACAGTGGCTCAAGCGTGGTGGTTTGCTCGCCTACAGGCAGCGGAAAGACACTGGTAGCGGAATTTGCGGCCCATGAGGCCCTTAGACGGGGCTGCAAGCTGTTTTACACCACCCCACTTAAGGCATTAAGCAACCAAAAGCTGGCCGATTTTCAGAACACTTACGGGCTGGAGCGGGTGGGCCTGCTGACCGGCGACATTTCCATTAACCGCGAGGCCCAGCTGGTGGTGATGACCACCGAGGTTTTCCGAAACATGCTCTACGGCCTGCAGGAAGACGCCCACCTGCTTGACAACGTCGGCTACGTCATTCTGGATGAATGCCACTTTATGAACGATGCCGAGCGCGGCACCGTATGGGAGGAAACCATCATCTACTGCCCGGAAAGCATCCAGATGGTGGCCCTAAGCGCCACGGTGGACAACGCCCTGGAGCTGACCAACTGGATCAACGAGGTGCATCACAACACCACCCTGGTCTCTACAAATTTCAGGCCCGTACCCCTGCGCCATTTCTACTTTAACCAAAAAACCCTGGCGCCCCTTTTCAGGCCCGGCTCAACCGAGCTGAACGACAAACTCAGACGATCATCGGCTCTGCCCCAGAAAAGGGACCGGCACGCCAAGAAGAAACGGGACGAGACGACGAACAAGCTGATCCTTGAACTGCACCAGAAGGACATGCTGCCGGCCATCGTGTTTATTTTTAGCCGAAAAGGCTGTGACAAAAAGCTGTTTGACACGGTCATGCTCAACCTCACCACCAACGAGGAGCGCAAGGCCATCCGGGGCATTATTAACGACTATGTGGAGCGCTACCCCTACCTGGCAACGAGCCGTTACCTGAAGTACCTGGAGAACGGGTTTGCCTCGCACCATGCCGGGCTGCTGCCTGCCGTAAAAAACCTGGTGGAAGACCTGTTCAAGACCGGCCTGATAAAAGTGGTGTTTGCCACGGAAACCCTGGCCGCCGGCATCAACATGCCCGCCCGCACCACCGTGATTAGCGCCCTGAGCAAGCGCACCAACGACGGGCACCGCATGCTCAGCCCCAGCGAGTTTTTGCAAATGTCGGGGCGGGCCGGCCGACGGGGCATGGACGAGGTGGGCTACGTGGTCACCGTGGCCTCGCCCTGGGAAGGCGCCGTGGAAGCGGCTGGTTTGGCCAGCAGCCCGCCTGACCCGTTGGTTAGCCAGTTTACCCCCACCTACGGCATGGTACTGAACCTGCTGCAGCGCTACACCCTGGCCGAAGCCGAGTTCCTTATTTCCAAAAGCTTCAGTGCCTACCTGTCTGAAAATGCCGCCAGCAATCCGGCCAAGGCCGCCTTACTCGATTACGAGCAAAAGCTGGATAACATCGACACCTTTACCTGCCCGGCCGACCTGTCGGATGACGCCTTTATCGATTACCTGCAAAGCAAGGCCATCCTGCGCCAGCTCAACAAGGACTTGAAAACCTACCACAAGGTCATGCGGCAGCACGGCAAGGACCCGGACATCCAGGCGGCCGTCAGCGACCTAGAAGGCAAAAAAACCGCCCTGAACGGGGTCATCCATGCCTCGCCATGCTACGATTGCGAGCTGTACAAAAAACACCGCCTGCTGATCGAACGCGAGGAAAAGTACACCAAAAAAATCAAGCAGCTGACCCGCGCCGTGGAGCGCGAACGCAATACCGTCTGGCGTTCGTTTATGAGCCACTACGATTTGCTGCGCACCATCGAGTACCTGGATGCCGACAACCGCCCCACTTATGCCGGTCGCCTAACGGCCGAGGTACGGGCCGAAAACGAGGTCTACGTGGCCGAGCTGATTCTGGAAGGCTGCCTGGACAACCTTACGCCCCCCGAACTGGCCGGCCTGGTATGCGCCATTACCAACGACTCGAACAAGCTGCATCAATACTCGGACTTGCCGGTTTCATCAGCTGTGCGGCAGCGCTTTAAAACCGTTCGCCATATTGCCGGCCGGATTGACAAGCTGCAGCGACAGTTCGGTATCGAAAAGGACGTCCGTCTCAACCCGATCGCTTCCGGGCTGCTGCAGGCATGGGCCGATGGCATGGGCTGGGACGACTTAATTGATGCCACCACCATCGACCAGGGCGACCTGGTTCGTATTATTCGCCGCACGGCCGACTTGCTGCGCCAGTTAAGCCGCAACCCACTGGTTAAGCAGGAATTGTCCACCTGTGCCGGACAGGCCCTGGATCAGCTGTACCGCGATCCTATTACCGACGACAACGAGGCACTTAAGCAACTGCTGGGTGAAAACGCTGACAAGCTGCTCGACCATGAAGCCCCGCCGCCGGTATCGGCTAAAGACGATACCCCATCGGCGGAGGACCCGTCTTAAACGGTGTTGTCGGCCTGTCTTTATGTCCGTACGTCAGGTCTGCTTCGGCACAATTCAGGCTGATGGGACAAAACGTGGACAGCATCACCCGGGCGGCCTGGTATTCGCGATCCTGATTGGCCGGATAGTAGCGAAGCCGTAAGCGCATTACGTTCAGGGGCGCTATCTCGCCATGGGGCCGAAACCATGCCGCAATGGGCTTCTGGTAACGCCGCTCCACGATAAACTCGTGCTGACCGTACTCGGGCTTGTAGCCCATATAAACCAGTTGGCCTTTCAACAGTGTCTCAAACACCATATGGGCCAGTTCGCTGGTGGAGCGCAACCGCTGTAGCCTGACACGGCGACGCTTGGTATTAAGCTGGGCAAAGTGGCTAAACCCTTGCTCGTTGGCCGCTTGCACCAGGGCACCCTCATCGTCGGTAACAAACGCATGGGGGTTCAGGTAGCGGTTCAGGGCATACACCGCACCATCACCCCGGCTCTCCAGCTGATCATCATCGTCCAAGGACACATGGTAATGGCCGGCAGGCATCATCAGCTTGACCATGGTCCGGCCGGTCATCGATTCCGGGCTGATCTGCCTGAGGGCATCGATTAGGCCGGGGACATCCTGGTAGTGGAAAATGGCCACATAGGGATGCAGGCCTTGGAATATCCCCGCGTCACCAAAGCGATCAATGGCCCAGACCCGTGGGGCCACTTCGGTTTCATAGCGATCCCTGACCCGATCAAAAAAATCGGCCAAGGCCCGTTCCTTTTCAACCCGGTGCCGGTGGTTCATGCCAAACCCCAGCGGCAGCATGGGTAAACGCGATTGGCTGGGCTGGCGCGATGGACGCAACCCCGCCTGGGCCGCCTGGGCCGCCTGGGCTGCCAAAACCGTTGGCCCAGGCCACCAAACCGGTTTTAACGCAATCGCAGGTATCGAAAACACGCCAGTCACTCCACAGTCACGCTAGAGTCATGCCACAGTCATTGGGGTCACGCCCTCAAAAAGGCCCCATCGGGTCAAGCCGGTATTAATGGTGTTGGTTTTACTGAAACGAAAGCCTCAAGGCCATCCCTATTCGGCCGGCAACAGCGTGGTGGCATCCACCAGGTTATAGCCACGCTGGCATTCACCACAAGCCACATGGCCGCTCACTTCAACCTTGCCCAACCGCTCGCCGCACAAGCACATCCAACCATGCTGGCGGGCCGGGTTGCCGTAAACCAGGGCAAAGTCGGGTACGTCCTTGGTTACCACCGCACCTGCCCCAATAAAGGCATAGCGCCCGATGGTTGTCCCGCAAACCACCGTGGCGTTGGCCCCGATGGAAGCGCCCCGCTTGACCAGGGTATTGAGAAAGGCGTCCTGGGTGTTGCGCGGAATTTCGGACCGGGGGTTGAAGACATTGGTAAACACCATCGACGGCCCACAGAACACGTAGTCTTCCAGGGTTACGCCCGTGTAGACGGAAACGTTGTTCTGGATTTTGACATGGTTGCCAATGGTCACATCGGGGCTAATCACCACGTTTTGGCCAATACGGCACTGCTCGCCGATGGTGGACTGTTTCATGACATGGGAGAAATGCCAGATTTGCGTACCGGCGCCAATGGTGCACGGCTCGTCCACATAGGACGATTCGTGAATTTTAGCGTCCGGGTGTATTCCACTGGTTTGGGCGGTGGCTTCGGTTACGGCAGCAGGGGTCATCGGTTAAAGCATCCTTTTTTGGGTTGTTTTTATTTGGGGAAAGTGGCGTCAAACCGGTGCAGATACCGAGATGAAGCCCTTTTTAAAACTAAACGACTAGGAAAACGGCACCGACGTCGGTTGAAGCCGGGGCGTATTGGTCACGGTCATCGTCTTGCCAATCACGGCGTCCTCATCGGCCAATTGCTGGCCGTGTACGTTAAGCTGACGCTGAACGGTATCGAGCACATCGACCACCAACACCCCGTTGGCCCCGTCATTGAGCAAGGGTCGGCCGGTTTCAATGGCGGCAATAAACGCCTTGGCTTCGGCCGTCAACGGCTGGTCGGGCACGGCATAATCAACAGAGGTCACCTCCCCGCGATCAACGGAGTCCACCCAGTCCTTGACCTGCACCATGTCGTAAGGCACCACCCGAAGCTTGCGCTCCTGCGGCTGGGCATCATCGAACACGGCCATGGCCTTCGTCCCGATGACCACGGTTTCATGCTTCTTGTACGGCGCCAGCCAACTGACATGCACCGAAGCCCGCTTACCCGAGGGCGTGGACATACTTGCTATGACGGTATCCTCCAACCGGTCGCGTCCCAGCAGCGACTCGGCATGCACGGCATCCACCCGAAGGGGTTCGCCAAGCAGTAGGCTGATAATGGAAATGTCGTGCGGCGCCAGACTCCACCATACGTTTTCCTCGTTGCGAATTTTGCCCAGGTTGACACGCGTGCAGGCCACCGACAGAATGTCGCCCAGCTCGCCGCTGTCCACCAGTGACTTGAGCTTAAGCAGGCCGGCATGGTGCATCAGCACATGGCCGACGGCCAGCACCCGATTGCGCTCTTCGGCCAGACTGACCAGTTGCATGGCATCCTTCGGGTTGAGGGTCAGGGGTTTTTCCACCAGCACATGCTTGTTGGCCAGCAGGCAATGCCGAGCCACTTGATAGTGGGTGGGAACAGGCGTGGCAATCACCACCCCGCTAATGCGATGCTCGGCCAGGGCAGGCTCCAGACGGTTGTAGAGCTCGACGCCAGGGAACTGCTTTTTGACCGACTCGTACACCGGCTGGCCAGGCACCAGGCTCAGGTCGCAAATGCCGCCCAAAGCACCCAATTGTTCGAGTGTCTTGGCCCAGTTACGGCCCCAGTACCCAATACCAACCAGTAAAAGCTTGGCCGTCGTCATAGCAGAACGATTTTCTCCCGGTTATCAAACACGTTACGGCAAGCGTTTCGGGTATCAACGACCACAGCACTTTTCTCAACAATGTCGTGCATCACGAACTCGCTGTGATCGGTAATAATCACCACACAATCGGCCTGCTCCAGCTCGCCTTTCAGCGGCAAGGACTGGTGACGGCCGCCGTCGTGATCAATCACCTCGTCGACATAGGGATCGTGGTACACCACGTCCACCCCGTCACGCTTGAGGATGGTAAAAATATCGATACCGGGCGAATGGCGCCAATCCGAAAGATCGCGTTTATAGGCCATCCCCAGCAGCAGCACGCGGCTGCCTTTAAGCGGCTTGCCTTGTTGGCTCAGGGCCCGCATAACCTTCTCGCGCACAAAGTTGGGCATACCCGAATTGATTTCGCCCGCCAGCTCGATGAAGCGGGTATGAAAGTTGTATTCGCGGGCTTTCCAGGTCAGGTAGAAGGGGTCAATGGGAATACAGTGCCCGCCCACACCGGGGCCGGGATAAAAGCTGAGGATACCAAAGGGCTTGGTACCGGCCGCTTCGCACACTTCCCACACGTTCAGGCCCATCTTGTCGCACAGCAGGGCCAGCTCGTTGACCAGGGCAATGTTGACGGCCCGGAAGGTGTTCTCGAACACCTTGACCATCTCGGCACAGCTTGGTGACGACACGTCAACGATATCCAGAATGCTGGTCTGGTAGAAGGCTTTGCTGACTTCCATGCAGGCCGGGGTAACCCCACCCACGATTTTGTTGGTATTGTGCGTCGTGTAGCGGGCATTGCCGGGGTCGACCCGTTCGGGCGAAAACGCCAAAAAGAAGTCCTCGCCAACGGCCAGACCACCCTTGGTAAGCATCGGCAAAATCACTTCCTGGGTGGTTCCGGGGTAGGTGGTACTTTCAAGGGTTACCAACTGGCCCGGCCGCAGGTGCTTGGCAATGTGCTCGGCAGAGTACTGGATATAGGAGATATCGGGATCCAGGTTCTTGGTCAGGGGGGTGGGCACACAAATAATAATGATGTCCATGTCGTCGAGGACGGTAAAGTCGGTAACCGCCGTAATCTGGGCCTGATCGGTAAAGGCACGCAGCTCCTCGGACGTCACGTCGTTAATGTAGCTCTCACCCTGGTTAATCAGGTTGACCCGATCCGGGTTGACGTCAATACCGGTGACACTAAAGCCCACCTTGGCCACACACACCGACAACGGCAGCCCCACATAGCCCATACCAATAACAGCCACCTTGGCCGTACGGTTGTTAATTTTTTCAAGCAGCGCCTGCTTATGCACCGAAGGCGACGCCGGGGAGCCGGTGGCCTTGGTGGTTGAAACGGGTTTGGTCAGTGACGACGCCATAAAAGCTTATATCCTGTATTGGGTAACGGCTAACAACTCCGTGTAAAGTGGGAAAAGTGGCGAAAGTAGCAAAAGCTTTGGCCTAGCCCTGCATGAGCCAGTGGTACAGCGCGACAAACACCCTGTTAAACCAACAATACGGCCTCAATACTTTTTGAAGTAACACGGATTGACAGGGGTATAGACTAACACGAACGACGACGCAAGTCAGTTTGCCCGTCTCGTGCCTTTTCACATTTCTTAAACCCGGCGGCCTAACCGCTTCATTATTGATATTCAGCGTGTTTATTAGAGGATACATCACGACGCCCCATTGGCGCCCCCCCCCCGCGAGCGATTACCCCCCCCATGAAAATCATGATGACCACCCCCCTGAACACGCCACCCACCCATGTCCGGTTCGGCAAGGTCTTGGTCAACCAGATCAAAGCCGGCATCCCGATTACAAGAAACGGCGAACCACTGGTGGTCCAACAAATCATGCCCCACCCAAACCGGGTTCAGCGTCTGGGTGACCTGATTGTCAATGGCCCCCAGCATACCGACCATGCCCCATGGCCGCAAGCCACCCACTGGACAACCATGTGGGCCCTCCCCCCAGACGGCGAAGCCCGGCTATACCAGGTTCCTCTACGAAACGGGGAATGTCTGGATATCGACCTTCGGCCGGACGGCGCAGCTTAGTTAAACCGGTAGGGCCTGCTGCTTAACGGCGGCATGCACCTGCTCAATGACACGGTGCTGCTCGTCATGGGTCAGTTCGGGGAAGATGGGCAATGACAGCACCCGTTGGGCCACGGATTCCGTAATGGGCAACGAACCGGGCTGGTAGCCCAGGTCGGCGTGCATGCCCTGCAGATGGCAGGGGATGGGGTAGTAAACCATCGTGGCAATACCGGCCTCGTTCAAGGCGGTTTGCACGGCATCGCGGTTGGGCACCTGGATGGTGTACTGGTGGAAGACATGCTCGCCGTGGTCAACCACCACCGGCGTCAGGATATCGGGATCCACCGAGAAGGCCTTGGTATAGCCGGCCGCAATCTCGCGCCGACGCTGGTTCCAATCCGCCAGGTACGGCAGCTTGACCGACAAAATGGCAGCTTGCATGGCGTCCAGCCGGCTGTTTACGCCCTCGTAGTCGTGGTGGTATTTCTTGGTTTGGCCGTGCACACGCAGGTTGCGAACCTTGTCGGCCACAACCTGATCGTTGGCCGTCACCAGGCCACCATCCCCAAAGGCCCCCAGGTTCTTGGTGGGGAAGAAACTGAAACAGCCGCAGTCGCCGTAGGTCCCCACGGCCCGGCCATGCCATTTGGCACCAATGGCCTGGGCACAATCCTCAATCACCTTCAGGTTACGCTGCTGGGCAATGTGCATCACGGCGTCCATGTCCACCGGCTGACCGTACAGGTGCACCGGCAAAATGGCCTTCGTGCGGTCGGTAATGGCCGCCTCAATCTTGTTGACATCCATGTTGTACGTCTGCGGGTCAATGTCTACAAAAACCGGACGCGCCCCGGCTCTGACAATGGATTCGGACGTGGCAATGTAGGTAAAGGCCGTTGTAATCACTTCGTCGCCAGGGCCTACGCCACAGGCGCGCAGGGCCAGGTACAGTGCATCGGTGCCGGTGGCCACCCCGATGGCATGGTTGGCGTCAAGCCACTGGGCCACGTCTTTTTCAAACCGCTCGACGGTCGGCCCCAAAATAAACCCACCCGATTCCATGACCGCCAAAACGGCTTCGTCTAATGCTTCTTTGTGCTGGTTATACTGGCGTTTCAGGTCAAGAATAGGAATCATCGGCGGCTGATCTCTCTATGTGATTGCGGGCTCCGACCACAAGCGCTGGGCTGCAGCCGGGTGTAAGCGCTGGATAACACGACTGTTGTCATTCTTAAGGAAAGCCAGGGCAAAGTAAAGCCAAAAAGTTATTAAGACCCTGGCCTCAAGGGCAAGACTTTACCTTGGATGAATGGTTGATTGGGACAATATAAATTGTTTTTTAAACTTATTGAAATTATATCAACTCACTCAGCGCTACGGTTTTTATACATCCAACACGCTTCACCCCCTTCATTTTTGACTGCATCCTTCACCTAACAAACCCCTACGCATCAATACAGACCCTTCTTTTAACGATTCGGTTTTTCTAATTGCTTCTTATAACCGAGTCTTCAATACCGCCTGTATGGCAACGGCTGTTAAACCTTCTATTTTCTAAGCCCTACATTAAGCTGACCTTCCTATCCCCTTCCCAAGTTGCTTCAAGTTACTCAAAGAGAGAGAGAAAGAGAGAGACGCCTATGAATAACCGTGTGTCCAAGTCCGCATCCAGCCATCTGGATCCCGTCCAAATGGCGGCGCATCAATTGCATCAAACCATTAAGCAAGCCCGACAACACCAGGGGGCTGGTGCCCTCAACCCCAAACAAGATTTTTTCTACCGCCAACAAACCTTTGCCGTCTGGCAACCGACACTGGGAAATGGGCTCAACGAAATCGGTTAACACCGTTTGCTTCCGCCCAGTTCTGCCCCAAACAGAATCACCACCCCTAGTAGGTATTCGTTACGACACCGGCAGGCTGGGCCGATCAAAAAAGGCCATAATATCCTGGTGGCTCAGCAGTCGGGAAACCGGCCGGCCATGCGGACATGTCCACGGGCGTTGGCTGGCTTTCCACTGCACCACAATGCGCTGCATCTGCTCCATGTTCAGCACGTCGCCTGCCCGAACCGAGCTGTGACAGGCCATCGTAGCCACCATGTCGGTAATCGGTAGCTGCACATCGCCGGTCTCTTCAAGCTTGACCAGCAGCTCATCGAGCATCGCCGCAACCTGGTGGGTTCGAAATAGCGACGGGACCTGAACCACTGTCACTTTCTGGGCCTCAACGTCCACTGTTATCTCCAGCCCCAGGCCAGCCAACAGGGCCTGGTTGTCTTCGAGCATGGTGCATAGCGTCGGCGAGGCTGGCCGGCTGACGGGAATTAGCAACCGCTGCCCTTCCAGGTGCCGGTGCTCGTACAGCCCCATTAAGCGCTCAAAGTGCATGCGTTCGGCAGCAATATGCTGGTCGACCACCTCCAGGCCATTGGGGGTTTCAAGCAGGATATAGGTCTTGGCCAACTGGCCAATCACCCGAAAATCGGGCGACTGCAGCAGTTGCGTTTGGTCGTGGCCGGAAGGGGCTACTTCAAGGGGGTCGTACAACTGCTGCACCACCTGGTTTGACACCGGGTACGGCATCTGGTACGGCGCCGGGCCCGCAGCCAATCCAGGCAATGGCGGCCTGGACACATGTGCCGAGGTCACATGGGGGGCCGATCGGATTTGGCGCGGCTCATGCAGCGAGGTTTCAGGAATGGCCGGCTCGGCCAAGCGGGACAATGAAGGTAAGGGGGGCACCACCGGCACCACAACCCTTTGCCCCGTCTTCATCAAGGTCTCAAGCAAGCCGGCGCGCACAAAGCTGTAAACGGTATTAGGCTGGGAAAAACGCACCTCTTTCTTGGTCGGATGCACGTTAACGTCCACCTCGGCCAACGGCAGCTTGAGGAAAAGGGCACAAACAGGAAACTTACCGGGTGTCATCAGGCCCTCGTAGGCAGCCTGCAACGCCTTGGCCAATATGCTGCTCTGGGTGGCCCGCCCGTTAACAAACCACTGCACCCACTTGCGCGAACTGCGGTAGACATCCGGCGTGGTAGTAAAGCCGGTCAGGCTGTAACCGGTTGCCTCATCCTCAAAACGGACCTCCACCAAATGCTCGGGCCGATCCACACCATACAGGTCCATGATCGTCTGTTTCAAATCGCCGCTGCCACCGGTTTTAAAGCCACGGCCTTGTTCGAGCTGCAGCTCGAACCGGACGGCCGGGTGGCTGATGGCCAGCTGCTGAACCAGTTCCTGAATATGCGACAGCTCGGTACGGGCCCCCTTCAAAAACTTGAGCCGGGCCGGCACGTTGTAGAACAGGTCATGGATGTCAAAAATCGTGCCATAGTCACAACCGGCCTCACTCAGGGTGACCTGCCCCTGGGTGTCCGGCACCGCCTTGAGACCCAGCTCGGAAGCCCTGGGTCGGCTGATGCATGCAACCTTGGCAATGGAGGCCAGACTGGCCAACGCCTCGCCCCGGAAACCCAGGGTCGTCACCCCAAACAAATCATGGGCACTGCTGATTTTACTGGTGGCATGGTTGCAAAACGCCAGTTTCAGGTCCTCACCATCCATACCGCAGCCGTTATCGGCAATACGGATATGGCGCCCCGAGTCCTTGACGGTAATCTGAACCGCCGTGGCCCCGGCATCCAGAGCATTCTCAACCAGCTCCTTGACGACCGAAGCAGGACGCTCCACCACCTCGCCGGCGGCTATCTGGTTAATCACCTCTTTGGATAAAACTTGAATCCGTCCCATCGTCGACTGGGCATCCCCGCTACAGCGCTGAACTCTATCCCGCCCCGGACCCCGTGCCAACAGCCTGCCTAAACCAGCCTGCCTCGGACCCGGTGAGGGGATGGGTCGATTCTACCATGGGCCGACCCATTCCCTTACCACAACCCCAAGGGGAAGGCGTGTGACTATTATGGGCACTAGCCCACAGTCGAAATACAAGCGGTCAGCTTATGGCGGCGTCTCGCCTGGAATCTGTCTATCAGGAGAAAAGGCGGATCAGGCGACCTCGGTTTTGGCCTGGTACTCAACATTGGCCACGGCTTCCAGGCCTTCCATAATCGAGGCGGCCATACGGCCCGCCTCGCCGTTGGGATCCAACTCAGTCGTGCGTCTCAGATGTGTCATTGCCTCGTCGAGCAGCCCCATTTGCAGGTAGCTGCTAGCCAGGTTGCTATGGTGCCACGGATGATGCGGCTCCATGCGAATCAGGATGTTGTAAATATCGATGGCCTTTTCCCATACCTGCTGCTTGGAGTACAACCGGGCCAGGTTGTCGTAAATCCGTACGTCGTCGGCATTAATGGTCAGGGCCTGCTTCAGGTAGCTTTCGGCTTTGTCAAAGTGGTTCGTCTGCTCGAGGGCCATGGCCAGATTAATGTATGGCGTAACGTTGCTCGGGTTAATCTCAATGGCCATATTCCACCAGCACAGCGCTTTCTCTTTCTCGTCCATCAACGCCAGGCAAATACCAGCCTCCGTGGCACAGTTGGAGCGCTTTTCCTCGTGGATGTTGCCAAACAGGTTCCAGGCGTTCTGGAAGGCCATGAACCCATGCTTGTAATACCCGTTGGCTTTCAGCTGCATACCCAATTCGTAGTGGGCCAGGGCCAGGTTGGGCATGCGCTGGGTTAGCTTAACCAGGGCCGACAAGGTTTTTCGGCTGGGCTCGGCCCGCTTGATGCGAACCAGGGTTTTGTATTCCTTGATGTTGTTGCTCAGCTCGAAACCGGCCACGGCCTCGCTGTACTCCATTAACCGCGACGGCATGGCTGCCCCCAGGGTTTGGCATACAAGCCACTGGATTTGATGGCGCATGGCCTGCCAGTTTGGGGTAAACCCGTGCAGGGTCGGTTCCGACTCGCGGAAGCTGTCAAAGCAGTAGGCCAAGTCAAACCGGTGAATCCCTTGCTGGACATCGTACAACTTGAACCGGCAATTCAGGGTTTTCAGCACATGGTTGCTTTCCGTGTGCGGATCCATGGCCCCGTACAACACGTAGCGGCACTTGTACCGGTGGCCCAACAGTACCAGCTCCTGTTCCAGGCTTTCCTGCGAAAGCAGCTGCTTGACGGCCAACACATCGGAAGTCAGGCCGTAGTCGCAAAACTCGAGGGGGGTCGTGTAGTTCAGCACGGTCTCAAAGCCGGTCAACACCATATGTTCGAATTCAACCACGCTGGTCACGTTAAACTCGTGGGCAAGCCCGATACGCAAAATTCTGGTATCCGACACGGACATGGGGTTAGACGACATACAACAATTCTGCTTTCTTCTCTGCGTCTGGCAAACCAGCAGACACGCCTATAAGGGGTGGCATGGGAGACACGCAGCCCAGGTATACGGGTAAACAAAAACAAACATGCAACGAATAACGCGTTTCGCTTTAGAGACCAAATAGACAAGTAGTCTAATACCGTATCGGCGGACTACCCCACTTAATGAAGGCCATTGGGCGACAGGTAACCAAAACTTTACGTCATACAGAGGAGTGGTGCCGACAACGACGCCAATACACGGGCATTATACCCACCCAATCAAGGCAAAAGGCTGTTGTCGTAAGGTAAAACGGCTGCCACCGCCGGTGGGCTCTGTTTAATAATTTTGCCTGTGCCGTCTATGTATGCCGAGGGCCCACTGTTTACAGCCAAAATTAAGGGCAAACCGGCCTCTGTCGCCCTGATGCGATTAATACCCAAAAACTGCCGACCCAGCATGCGGTTATGGTGAAACCAGCCCAGGTTGCTGACCGTCACCAGTACATCCACCCCATTATGGCGATAAATGTGGCTCAGCGATGGATAAATGGCCTCAAAGCAGATAAACGCCCCTATACGGTGCCCCCGATAACTGATACCCGGCTGATTCAGCGCGCCAGCATTGAACATTGGCTGATAAGGCAGGCCAAACAACTGGTTAACCAACCAGCTGAACCACTCGGCCGGCACAAACGGCACGGTTTCACCGAAAGCCACCAAATGCCGCTTGTGGATAGCCAGGGTTTGCTGGTCAGCCTGGATTAAAATGGCGCTGTTAAACGGCCGATTCCAGTCATCCAAGGTCAATGCACCGCTAAACAAGGCCACATGGGCCGACTGTGACACCCATGACGCCAGCCACTGCTTGGCCTGGTATTTGGTGGCGGGGGTCAAAATGCCTTCGGGCCACACAAACAGGCTTTGACGCCCTTCATTCAGCAGTGGCCGGGCAGCCACCTCGTACCGGGCCCATTTTTGGCGGGCACTGGCCAACCCCAGCCGCCCCGTTCGGATAACCTCGTCGTAATGGTCGTCGTCCATGGTCAAATCGCCCTGAAACACCACCGGGTTTAACGATGCCAACACCACCCGACCGGAATGCCTGGGATGAGCGATGACAGGAGCCCACCCCACCATTATGGCCAGGCACACGGCCGTAATAGCAGGAAAACCCATTTGCCATAACGGCACCCGGTTTCCTCCTGAGTGCTTCTTAGCAAGCGACTCGACGAGCAGGTAGACGGCCACGTTAAAACCAACCATCACAGCCTCCAGCCCCAGCATGCCCAAGGCATAAACGCTGTGGCGAACCCCGTCAACATCGGCCTGGCTATGGGAAAGCCAGCCCCATGGAACCCCGATGGCGCTTTGGTTGAGTCCCCACAGCAACCCTACCCATAAAACCGGCAGTATCGGCAGCCATGCCCACCGACAAGTAGGGCGCCGAACCAGATACGCCAGCCACCAGATAACGCTAATAATCAGGCCCTGAATCAAGGCCAGCAGCAGCCACGTGACAACGGCAATCAAGAAACCGGCCCAATTGGGAAGCCCCAGCCATCCCAGCGGGTACAGGTCCATAAACCAACTGAAATACACCATATGGTAAAGCGTTCCGAAGGCCAAACCTTGAAGCCATGCCGCCATAGGTCGTGAACAACGGTTCAAGGCCCACAACAAGGGAACCAAAGCCACCCATGCCAGCCACCAGAACGGGTTGGTATTGCCCCATACCCCTGGAATACTAAGGCAAAGCAGCAGACACCCCAGCCCCAACATGCGCAGCCCAGGAACAGCCAGTAGCTGCCTGAGGGAAGGCGCCTGCCAATTGCCGTTTTGGGGAAATACCTGTTTAATGGAAAGCATGGATAGAGAACCGATTCGAATTCTGGGGATTGACCCGGGGCTGGAACGCGTCGGGTTTGGCGTGGTTAGCCTGCTGCCCTGCGGACAACTGGTCGCCGAGGATTGGGGCGTCATCAAGACGTCGAAGAAAGACGCGCGCCCCAAACGCCTGGTTGACATTTATGATGCGATAAACAGTCTGCTGAGCCAAACCCAACCCCAGGCCGTGGCCATGGAGCAGCTGTTTTTCTTCCGTAACATCACCACCATCGTGCCGGTGTGCGAGGCCAGGGGGGCCATCCAAATGGCCTGCTACCAGGCCGGTTTTCTACCTGTGGAGTATACCCCGCCGCAAATCAAGTTGCATATTACCGGCAATGGCCGGGCCGACAAAACCGAGATTCAGGATATGGTAATGGTGCTGCTTGGCCTCGACGGCCGCCCCCAGCCCGATGATGCGGCAGACGGCCTGGCCATTGCCCTGACCCATGCCTACCACGTTACGACCACCACCGAAGCGGCCACCAGCCTGTTACACGCCTAGTCTCGCCCCTTGACTGCCCCGGGTCATTTGAAAGCCACCGGCCCCTGCTATACAATACGACTTTGAATCGCGATTAAGAAGCTTGATGGAGAACCGTGGCGATGAAGGCAGCAACCGAATTACGACTGGCCATTCTTGGGGCCGGCGGCCTGGGCAAGGGCATGATGCAACGGGTCGAGCAGACTCCCGGTTTCAAGACCGTGGCACTGGTCGACAGCACCGGCTACGTGTGGGACGAAGACGGTGTGGATTGCGCCGCCCTGCTGCCACTCAAGTCCTTGAACAGCTACCCCAATGCTATTGGCAGCCACCAGGCCATTCTCGACCTGTTTACCGTTCATGCCGACGACATTGACGTGGTGTTTGTGGCCCTGCCCAACCTGCCCGTCGACTTTATCCCGTCCATCGCCGAGCAATTGGCCGAAAAAACCACCTTTAAAGGCGTCATCGTCGACGCGTTGAAACGGAGCCGGGCCGTGGAACTGATGCTGGCGCTCCACGACGTGCTGGCACAAAACCATATTCTGTACATTACCGGTGCCGGAGCCACGCCGGGCTTCTTAAGCACGGTGGCCGCCGTGGCCGCCCAAAGCTTTGTATCCGTTGACCATATCGACATCCGCTTCGGCGTTGGGATTGCCAATTGGGAAGCGTACCGTGCCACGATCCGCGAAGACTTCATCCACCTGCCCGGCTTTGATGCCGATCGGGTGGCAGCCATGAGCGATGCCGACATCGAGGCCGAGCTGAACCAGCGCAACGGCCTGATTGAACTGGTGAACATGGAACACGCCGACGACATCATGCTGGAGCGGGCCGGCATTTGCCGCCGCGACCAGGTAACGGTTGGCGGGCTGGTGGACACCCGCAACGCGGCCAAGCCCATCCAGACCACCGTCACCATTACGGGCAAAACCGTGGCCGGCCAGACGGCCAGCCACGTGTTAACGCTCGACAACGCCACAACCATGGTCGACAACGTCTGCGGCCCGGCCCTGGGCTTCCTGCGACAAGGGGTCGAATTGCACCATACCCAAGCCCTGAGCGGGGTGCTGACCTCCGTTGACCTGATGCCCAAAGGCCACGTCACCACCAGTACCGCTCCAAACCGCCAAACCGTCTCTGCCTAGGTACACAAGCGTAGACACACGTAACGGACAATCCGATGAAACGCTTTGTTACCGGCACCGGTACGGAAATCGGCAAAACCTACGTCACGGCGACCCTGGCTTCGGCCCTGGCCCGCTGTGGTTTTCGGGTGGCTTATTACAAACCTGTCCAGACTGGCACGGATACTGACGGTCCAAATGCCGACGCCGCCACGGTAGCGGCCATGGCCGAAGCCGCCGGGGTCGGTGGGTCGGTTACCGTGCAAACCGGCCTGAATTTTGGCCCCCCCGTGGCCCCGATGGTGGCCGACCCGGAAGGTCGACACATCTCGCTGGACAAAGCCCGGTACGACATCGCAGCGCTGGAGGCCAGCCACGATGTGGTGTTGGTGGAAGGAGCCGGTGGCCTGATGGTCCCGATGACCCCCACCCAAACCACCATGGACTGGCTGGGAGCACTGGACATGCCCGTGCTGGTCGTTGCCCTGAGCGGCCTGGGAACGCTGAACCATACCTTGCTGACCCTGCATCAGCTCGACCAGCAGCGCATCCCCATTGACGGCGTGGTGTTCAATCGGTATCCGGCCAACCCTCATCAGGCCCCCTTGGCCGTACAAACTCTGCTGGAAACCATTACGCCGTTCCTTCCCCCCTCCGCCGACCCCACCCGGCTTTGGACATGCGCCGAGGCCACACCCAACGCATCCGACGCATCAGGAAGACTAAGCCCGGCCTGTCTCCAGCACCTCATTTCAGCCTGCCGGGCCTCCACCACGGCCCCATAACCCTACATAAAACCACCCCAGGGGCCCCGCTTTAGAAATTTTTCATGATGCAATATCTTGTTTATATTAATTAATGTAACAATAACCCCGTTTGTTTCGCCTTTGACACACTTTTGCCTTTAATACTGTTTTTATTTTTATAAGAAGATAAGGATGTACTACCCTCATGTCGATTTCCAAGGTTCAAATTGGCGCCCCTATCCCAACCTCATCGTTGGCAAACTCTCGGTCTGAGATCCGACAGGGTGAACGGCAACGGATCATCGAAGCAAGCACGCAGAATGATCCGCAATTGAGCATGGCTATCCACACCGTGGGGGTGGATGCCACCATCGACTACATCCGCGAAGGTCAAAGTAACATTTTCAGCGATACCGTCCTTAAGGATTTCAGTGGCCTGTCGGCCTCAGAAGCCCAGGATCGCTTTAAGCAATATGCTGCTGCCGGGGCGTCAACCGCCGCGCTGGTAGAAATGAGCGGCGTCATTGCCAACAAGGAAGCCCGCAGCCGTAAACGGGCCATCGAGCAGTCTCAGATTGCCCGGAACATCAACGCCAAAAGCGACGATGCCAAGGCCATCGAAAAAAGCGAAGCCAAAATCAAAGAAATCCTCAAGCAAATGAGCGAAGAGGGTGGCGCCAGCGATAACTCAGAAAGCTAGTTACCAGCCCCTTGGGCGTGATTAGCAAAATAGTTTAAGTCCAGCTGCTTAACGGCGGCCACTTCATCCACACGCTTAACCGGCGTGGTATGGGGCGCATCAAGCACCAGATCCGGCTGGGTTTTGGCTTCGTCGGCAATTTGCACCATGGCCTGCACAAACCGGTCGAGGGTTTCCTTGCTCTCGGTTTCGGTGGGCTCAATCATCATGATTTCGGGGATGATCAGCGGAAAGTAGACCGTGGGCGGATGAAAACCATAATCCATCAGCCGCTTGGCCAGGGCCATGGTATTGATGTCCTTGTTGTCGGCCCGCTGGTGCCGGCTGGTCAGGATAAACTCGTGCATGCACGTCTGGGTGAAGGGCTCGTGATAGGTTTCCTTCAGGCGGGCCTTCAGGTAGTTGGCATTCAGCACGGCCTTTTCGCTGACTTCGCGCAAACCGTCGCCGCCATAGCACACCAGGTAAGCCAGGGCGCGCAACAGCACCTCGGTATTGCCATAAAACAGCTTCAACTGTCCCAGTGCGTCGGGCCGATCGTGGTTAAGCCAATACGTGCCATCGGGCCGTTGTTCAACGGTCGGCTTGGGCAGAAAGGGCTCAAGCTTCTCGTTGGCCGCCACGGGGCCACTGCCGGGGCCGCCACCGCCGTGGGGCGTGGCAAAGGTTTTGTGGGTATTGAGGTGCATCACGTCAAAGCCCATGTGGGCCACCTTGGCCCGGCCCATAATGGCGTTGAGGTTGGCCCCGTCGTAGTAGCAGAGGCCACCGGCCTCGTGCACCATCTGGGTAATGGACAAAATGTCCTCTTCGAACAGGCCGACCGTGTTGGGGTTGGTCAGCATAATGGCAGCCGTCCGGTCACTCAAGGCCGCCCGAAGGGCATTGAGATCCACCAGGCCTCTTTCGTTGCTCTTGATTTCCACCACGTCAAACCCGCACATGGCCGCACTGGCCGGGTTGGTTCCGTGGGCCGAATCGGGCACCAATACCTCGGTACGAGCCGTGTTGCCCTGCCGCTGGTGATAGGCACGAATCATCATCATGCCGGCCAACTCGCCATGGGCGCCGGCTGCCGGTTGCAGCGACACGGCACAAAAGCCGGTCAAATCCTTCAAATACGCCTGCAGCGTGTACAGCGCCCCCAATGTCCCCTGGGCCAGGGCTTGCGGCACTTCCGGGTGAACCAGGTTAAAGGCCGGCTGGTTACCCACCCAGTCGCAGATCTTGGGGTTGTACTTCATCGAGCACGATCCCAGGGGATAGAAGTTGTTGTCAATGGAATGGTTCAACTGCGACAGGTTGACGTAGTGGCGAATCATTTCCAGTTGGCTCACTTCAGGCAGGCGGGCCGGCCGTTTTCGCTGCCAGCCTTCCGGCAAAATCGACTGCATCAGAGCCGTTTCATCGGCTCCTTCATCGAGCGGGGGCAGGGTCACCCCTTGGCGACCGGTACGGCTCAGTTCAAACAGGGTGGCCACGGACCGGGTATTGCCATGGGCATCACGAACCGTTGGCAGAGCGGGCTTCGTCGACGACTCAGACATGTTGGACAACCCCCTTGTGGTTGGGTACGTGCGGCGACGGCACGGATCGCGACATCACGCTCTTGGGTAGGCCCGGGGCGGCAGGTGCAGGCATGCGGGGTTCCGGGCCCGGTTGTGCCCCCAGCTGGGTCAGAGCGTGATGCAGAGCATACACGTAGCGATCCAGCGACTCGGGCGTGTTCATCTCCGTAACGGCAACCACCAGGGCATGGGGCTGGTTGGGAAAATACGATTCATAGCGAGACAACGGAATACCCGGCACCAGGCCATGGCTGGCCACCATCGACTCGACGACCGCCTGGGCCGCAACCGGCAGGATCAAGGTAAACTCGTTGAGGTACGGGGCCGCCGACATTAACGACACCCCGGTCATACGACAGAGTTGATCGGCCAAACGATGGGCCCGCTGGGCCGAGAGCAGGGCCAGGTGTTTGAGGCCCGAAGGGCCAACCAGGCTGAGGTAGGCCGACGCCTTAAGGATGTTGAGGGACTGGTTGGTACAGATATTGCTCGTCGCCTTGGCCCGGCGAATATGCTGCTCGCGGGTTTGCATCGTCAGGGTGTAGGCCCGCTTGCCGGTCCGGTCCTTGCTGCATCCCACCAGGCGTCCCGGCAACTGCCGAACGTGGGCCATGGACGTGGACACGAACCCGCCATAGGGCCCCCCAAAGTTGACGTAGTTGCCAAACTGCTGCAGCTCGCCGCAAACGATATCGGCCCCATCGGGGTTGGCCTCGCTTTTGCCGGGCGCCGCCATGACCCCCAACGCAACGGGATCAACGGCAGCCACTTTCAGTGCCCCATGGGCCTTGCAAAACGCCGTGACCATGGCCTGATCTTCAAGAAACCCCAGATAGTTGGGCAGTTGTACCAGCACGGCCGCTACCTGGTTCGGGGGCACCCCAACGGCACAGCACTGGGCTTCGAGGTCCGCCGTCAAATCGACAGGCACCACGTTAATATGGTCGAGCACGCCGGTGTAGGTATCCAGTACGGCCCGGTAATGGGGGTTAACCGTTTTAGACACCAGCAGCGTATGCCGTTTCTTGGCAATGCGCACCGCCATGACCGCCGACTCGCTGAATGCCGAGGCGCCGTCGTAAACCGAGGCATTGGTTACGTCCAGCCCAACCAGCTCGCTGACCATGGTCTGGAACTCGTAAATCATCTGCAGTGTGCCCTGGCTTACTTCGGGCTGGTAGGGGGTATAGGCCGTATAAAATTCGGAGCGGCTGGCTATATGGTTAACTGCCGGCGGCACAAAACGGTTGTAGGCCCCGCCGCCCACAAAGCAGTCATAATGGTGGGCCAGGTTGGCTTCGGTAAACTGCTTAAAAAACTGTTGCAGGCCCAGCTCGTCCAGACCCGAGGCCGGCATGACATCAAATTGGCACAGCCCCTGCAGTTGTGGCGGAATAGCGCTAAACAGCGCATCAATACTGTCCACGCCAATGGTGTCGAGCATCGCCTCGACTTCATCCGGCGTATGAGGAAGAAACCCTGTCAATGACGCATCCTTTCTCTCTGTGGTCTAACCCCTGCAAAACGTTCTGGGCCAGAAACGGCTGAGCACACAGTTGATACGGCGTGTAACAACCCAGAGGCTCCAAAACGCACGGCGAAAAGACAGCACACACATCTTGGCACGTAAACACAACAACGGTTATGACGCCTACTGAGTGTAGCCCAAGCCATAGCCAGCCGTCCACACGAACCTTAAGCCATGTTAATGGGGGCCGGACAAGCGTCCCTTATACGGCTGCTTTTTCCACGTACTCGATGTAACCTTCCCCGTCCATCAGGTCATCGAGCTGCTTGGCTTTGTTGACGGTAATTTCAAGCATCCAGCCATCGGTGTAGCAGCTGTCGTTAACCAGCTCCGGTTCTTCTTCCAGGATATGGTTGACGGCGGTAATAGTACCGGACACGGGCATGTACAAGTCCGAAGCGGCCTTGACGCTTTCGATGGTCCCGAAGGTGTCCCCCTGCTCGAACTGTTCGCCCACATCGGGCAGTTCCACATAAACGATGTCACCAAGCTGTTCGGCCGCATAATGCGAAATACCCACAAGGGCCACTTCGCTATCCTCGTCAAACAAAATGTATTCGTGGGTATCTAAGAACTTGGTTCCTTCGGGAATACCGTAATCTTCAGCCTTGGCCATTAACGTGAGCCCTTTCAATCACATTCGTCATCAAAATAATAGCCGTTAAACCCTTCATGTGACAAGCCGTCCAATGAAAAATTTTTATGGCCGCGCCCCTGAGCTAGGACGGCCCCCCGTAAAACGGACGCTGTACCACACGGGCCGGTTGCGCCTTGCCTCGGCAAACCACGGCCACGGCTGTCCCCAAGGTCAACGGGGCCGGGCCATTGATATAGCCCATGGCAATAGGCTTGTCCAGAGACGGGGAGAAGCAGCCGCTGGTTACTTCGCCCAGCGACCGACCGGTTTCGTCCTCAATGGCGTCGTGGGGCCGAGGAATGGCCTTGACTGTCATCTCCAGACAGATCAGGTGTCGCGCCATACCACCGGTTTTCTGGGCTTGCAAGGCCGCCTGCCCGACAAACGGTTCGGGCTTGTCCAGCTTAACGCTCCAGCCCAGACCGGCCTCGAGGGGCGTCAGGTTTTCGTTCAATTCGGCTCCGTATAGCGGGTAGGCCGCCTCGGTACGTAAGCTGTCACGGGCCGCCAGCCCCACGGGCAACAGACCCAGTGGCGCGCCTTGCTCGATCAGCGTCTGCCACAACGGCAGCACGTCCTGATGGCGAACCAGCAACTCCACCCCGTCCTCGCCGGTATAACCGGTACGGGTCGCCAGTACCTCGATGTCACCAAGCTGCAACGGCGCGCAATAAAACCGCTTGGGCAACCGGCCGGTATCGTGCAACCCGACAGCCGTCAGAACCTCGGTAAAACGGGGCCCCTGAAGGGCCAGCAGGCTCAGGGTGTCGTTGACATGCCGCCACTGCACAGTCGCCTGGCGCTGGGGCAACTGCTGCGCCAGCCAGTCCAAAACCGCCTCGCGGCGCGACGCGTTGCAGATCAACAGCACTTCATGCAGGGCACCCAGATGAGTGCCGTCGGGCAAGGCATAAATGATAATGTCGTCGATGATCCCGCCCTGCGCGTTAAGCAGGTGGGTATAGACGGCTTTGCCGGGATGCAGCTTCTGCAGGTTTTGCCCGACCAAACCGTCGAGCGCTGCCAGCACGGTTTGCTGGTTGGCTTCGAAACCGGTGCCGTGGCCGGCTTTAACCGACAAGTGCAACAGGCCCATATGACTGATGTCGAACAATCCGGCCGCCTGGCGCGTGGCCAAGTGTTCCAGCTTGACCTTGCTGAACTGCAGGGGCATCTGCCAACCGGCAAATTCAACCAGCTTGGCCCCGGCCGCTTCGTGGGCCTGGGTGAGCGGGGTGGTTTTGAGCGGGGTCTGTTCGGCGGTCATTGAACACATCGGGGGGCAAACTCCTAATAAAGACCCTATTGTGACACAGAGGACGCCCGGAAAGAACTCAATAAAGAACCCAAAAAGGACCCAAAAAACCCAGAGCACCGCCCGCCTGGGGCTAGTTGCCCATCAGCTGCTCCGCTTTGCGATGCATGTCCTGCGAACGCAACAACTGGTTGGCCTGGCGGTACAACTCGGCCAGCTGTTCGTAGGCCCCCGGCAACTGTGCCTGGATGACGGCGGCAAACGGCTCGTCGGCTTCGGCCATGTCTGTGCCGGAAACCGATTTTAGACCGGCCTCGGCCGTACGGATGCCCCGCAATGACCAGAAAATAGCTTTCTCACTCTGGCCGGCCTTACCGTACCAGCGCCCCAATAACATGTACGGTCCAAAACGTTTCAGAGGCTCGTCAAAATGCGCCCGTTCAATAGCATCGAGCATATGCAAGGCACTTTCAAGGCCGGCCTGATCGTTGCCCGCCTGAAAATAGGCACTGGCCTGCAGGCGGTATACCCTGGCCAGTTGCACCAGCCATTGCCCCACCTCTTGCGACGGAGCCGTCATCGGCAGCGGCATAGACTCAAGCAGGTTATCCTTGCCGGAAAGCAGGGCCAACTGATTGCGGTAATGATCAATCAGTTGCTGGTAAAGCACCACGGCCTCGCCAGTTTGCCCCATGGCCTCGTACACCTGGGCCAGGCGTTCCATCGATGACCACTGCGAGGCCAAATCGTATCGACGCTGCAGCACCAGGCCCTCATGGTAAACAGCCGCCGCCTTCTCAAACTGGTGAATGGCCTCGTACAGCCGTCCCAGCGTGGTGGTGGCATAGGACAAGGCTTTCGGGTCTTCCGGCATCAAGCGGGCCTCGCCGACGGCCTGCAGCAATAGGTGCTCAGCCAGAGCTTCCTGCCCCTGGTACAGAGCCTGGTGAGCCGCTTCCACATAGGCATCCACCTTGGGATTGGCCGACTGGTGATACAACTGCAACGGCTCAGGCACATTTTCACCAATACCAGCACTGACCGGCGGCGCCGTATCGGGGGCTTCGGCATACGCCCGCCATGCCGTCATGGCATTACCGCCACCGACCCACAGCATCGTAGCCAGCATAACCACCAGTACCATGGCCGGCCTAATGGCTTGCACCGTTAGCAGTGCGCGACGCGTACCGGTACGCGCTGCCCTTTGAAGACGACGGGTGTAAGCAGTCAACATGGCCATAGGGGGATGCTTTCAAAAGCGCAGACAGGGCAGAACGGCCCTTCTAGGACTGCTTTCTTTATGCCACAATAGGGTGCCGGTTGCCAAGCCAACCGGCACGTTCCTGGTCCTGTGTGAGGAGTTTGACCCCCTATGAGCACGGCAAGCATGGCCGCCCAAGCCAGCCAAACCACCTATGAAATGGTCATCGGCCTGGAAGTCCACATCCAACTGAAAACGACCACCAAGCTGTTTTCCGATGCCCTGACAACGTTTGGGGCCGACCCCAACGAGCAGACCACGCCCATTTGCCTGGGCATGCCGGGGGTATTGCCCGTCGTCAACGAAAAAGCCGTCGAGTTGGCCATCCTTACCGGCCTGGCCCTGAACTGCCACATTGCCGAAGTGACCAAGTTTGACCGCAAGCATTATTTCTACCCCGACCTGCCCAAGGGGTACCAGATTTCTCAGTACGACATGCCCATTTGCTATGACGGCCACATTGACGTGCTGGGCCGCCGTATCGGTATCGAGCGGGCCCACCTGGAAGAAGACGCCGGCAAGCTTGTGCATGGAGGGGCCGACGGGCTGGCCGGCAGCACCTACAGCCTGGTGGACCTGAACCGGGCAGGCATGCCCCTGCTTGAGATCGTCAGCCGCCCGGACATTCGCAGCAGCGAAGAAGCCCGCGTTTACGGCGAAACCCTGCGAAACCTGGTGCGCTACATTGACGTGTGCGACGGCAACCTGGAAGAAGGCTCGATGCGAGTAGACGTCAACATCAGTGTGCGTCCCACCGGCGAAACCAAGCTGGGCACCAAAACCGAGCTGAAAAACATGAACAGCTTCCGCTACATCCAGAAGGCCATTGAGTACGAGGCCCAGCGCCAGATTGCCCTGGTTGAAAGCGGCCAGGCCATTGTGCAGGAAAGCCGGTTATGGAACGAAGCCAAGGGCATTACGGAAAGCATGCGCAGCAAGGAAGACGCCCATGACTACCGCTACTTCCCCGACCCCGACCTGCGTCCCCTGACCATCAGCCGCCAACAGGTCGATGAAATCGGTGCCCGCATGCCCGAACTGCCTCACCAGCGGCTGGCACGCTTCAAGGACACGTTCGGCCTGTCCGACTACGACGCCACGCAACTGGTGGATGCCAAGGAGCTGGGTGACTTTTTTGATCGCACCGCCCAGCACACCAAGAACTACAAAGCCATTGCCAACTGGCTGATGGGTGACATTACCAACGTACTGAAGACCCAGCAACAGTCACTGGGAGCCACCACCCTGACCCCAGAAAACCTGGCCAGCATGATTGAACTGACCGACCAGGGCACCATCTCTTCGGCCATTGCCAAAAAACTGTTGCCGGACTTGATGGCTGGCGACAAAACGCCGCAGCAGCTGGTCGACGAAAAAGGCCTGGCCCAGATTAGCGACACCGGTGCCATTGAGGCCATGTGCAAGGAAGTACTCGAGGCCAACCCCGACAACATTGCCCAGTACAAGGCAGGCAAGACCAAGGTGTTAGGCTTCCTCGTCGGCCAGGTCATGAAAGCCAGCAAGGGCAAGGCCAACCCACAGATGATCAACGATATCCTGATCCGCATAATCGAGAACAGTTAAACGCGACGGAGCCGCCTACCCGATGACCGATGCCTCGACCCAAGCCCTAACCCAAACCATGACCCAAGCCCCTACCAAACAAAAACGGTGTATCAGCGATTTGCCTGACGACGCGTTGAACGGCCGCCGGGTGATGGTGCGCTGCGATTTCAACGTCCCCGTCGAGGCGGGCGAGGTGGTCAGCGACCACCGGTTGCGCGCGTGCCTGCCCACCCTGGAGTACCTGCTCGAACGCCATGCCAAAGTCATCATCCTGACCCACCGTGGCCGACCCAAGGGACAGGTTGACGAGGCCTTCTCGCTGCAGCCCGTTTTCAAGCACCTGCAGGGCCTGCTGCCCAAAACCCCGATGAAACTCATCGACCTGCCCGTCGGTGATCACATTGCCCAGGCCATCGACCAGGCCGAACCAGGTTCACTGCTGATGCTGGAAAACATTCGCTTCGAACCTGGCGAAACCAAGAACGACGCAGACCTGGCCAAGAAGCTGGGGGCCATGGCCGATGTCTACGTTAACGACGCCTTTGGCACCTCGCACCGGGCCCATGTGTCGACAGCCGGCATTACCGATTACGTGCCCATCAAGGTGGCCGGCTTCCTGCTCAACCGCGAATTGTCCCGTTTCGCCCAACTGCTCGACAACCCGCCCCGGCCCTTTGTAGCCATCATTGGCGGCAGCAAGATCTCGACCAAAATCGGGGTGCTCAACAACCTGCTGCCGGTGGTGGACCAGTTGATTGTCGGCGGCGGAATGACCTACACCTTCCTCAAGGCCCAGGGGCTGGGTATCGGCAACTCCATTGTCGAAACCGACCAGCTCGACGTGGCCAGGGCGGCAATGGACCAGGCTCAGGCACTGGGCAAAACCCTGGTGATTCCCAGTGACGTGGTGGTAGCCGACGCCTTTAATGCCGAGGCCAATACCCAGGTGGTTCCAGCCAACGCCATTCCCGATGGCTGGGAAGGGGTGGATACCGGACCGGACACCATTGCCCAAGCCATCCAGCTGATCCAGCAAGCCAAGGCCCTGGTCTGGAACGGACCGGTCGGGGTTTTTGAAATCGAACCCTTTGCCACGGGCACGGTAACCCTGGCCCAGGCGGTTGCCGAACAAACCCGTGCCGGCAAGCTCATCAGCGTGCTGGGTGGTGGCGATACGGAAGCCGCCATTGCAACAGCCGGGCTAAGCGACGACGATTTTACCCATGTCAGCACCGGCGGCGGAGCCAGCCTGGAGCTGCTGGAAGGCAAAGTACTGCCGGGCGTGGCCGTACTGGAAGACCGGCCCGACCAAGCTTAAGCACATCTGTCTCCATACCTCCGCGCTACCCGCGTGCCCGTGTATGGGTAGAGGGGTGAGAGTAGGTGCTGCTGGTTACAGCTCGTTGCTGTCCCCACCAAAGTAGGGGGCATCCACCTTGTCATAGGTGAATGGTTCCAACGGCTCAATCCAATGGTTGTTCAAAAAATTGTACCAGCCCTGTTTGACCTTGCTTGGGGCCTTCGGGGCATAGCGGCCTTCCATGCGGTTAATCTGGGCCTGTACCGGCGTAATCAATTCCTTGGAATACCCTTTCAGCTCAAGGGTATACTCGTCAGTTTGCTCACCAAAAGCCGACGCCGTGGCCGTGGTCAGGTGAAGGGTAACCAGACACAGGCTGGCTGCCAACAACAAATTAAGCGCTGCGGCCCAAATCGAGGCTTGTTTAATCTTAACCGTGTTCATCAGGCACAAAACTCCTTGTTGAGCCCAGGTATACAGGTCTACGGGTATCGGGTACGCCGGGACGTTAGGGCCTGCAAAGCGCCAGAACTTGAAAACTTCAGGACGCCGGCCATCAAAACCTGGGGTGACTCAGGTTTATCATACGCCTGCAAGCCGCAGCCGCCCATACGGTGTATGGGTGATTTTTAGGCCCTCCGAGGTCAATTAGCCGACAGACACCGGCGTTTCAAGCTTTCTGGATGCGGCCAGGCCAGGCGCAATCCCCATCATATGGTGTACAACCGCCTCGGCGGCATCGTGCTCGCCAAGCTTCTGGCGAATCCGCGACAGCTCGGCCACCATCGCCGATCGCCTGGCATCGTCCTTGAGCAGGGGCACCATCGATTCGCACAAGCGGTAGGGCGTGACCGCCTCCTTCAACAGCTCGTCGACCAGCGGGGGGCGTTCGCACAACAGGTTGGGCAGCCCCAGGTAATCGGAAAGCCGGAAGCGATCAAAAAAGAAGCGGGCCCATCCCGGCCCATCGTAGGCCACCACCATGGGGGTTTCATACAGGGCCGCCTCGAGGGTAACCGTGCCGGAAGCCAGCATAACCGCCCGGCTGGCCGACAACAGCCCATGGTTATCGTGCTCGATGACGGAAAACCGTAGCCGATCGGTCGCCTCACGCACAGGATCAAAAAACCGGTTAAACCATGCCGCACTGATACTGTGCGCCTTGGCAACCACAAACTGCAGGGGCTTGTACCCGTAGGCACTCTGAATCAAGGGCAGCGACTGAATCATCGGCGGCAGCAGGTACTCGATTTCCATTTTTCTCGAGCCGGGAAACACGCCTACAATGGGCATTTCTGCATCCAGGTTGTGACGTTGGCAGAACGCCGATCGGTCCACCGGCGGTGGCAGGGCGTGTGTGAGGGGATGCCCCACGTAACTGGCCGACACCCCATGGCCGCGGTAAAAGGCTTCCTCGAAGGGAAAGATACAGAAGACGTGATCAACATAGCGCTGCACCGCCTTGATACGCCAGGGGCGCGACGCCCAGATTTGCGGCGGGATATAGTAGTACACCTTTGTCGTCGGCAGGCGTTTCTTGATCTGCTCGGCCATGTGCAGGTTAAAGCCGCCGTAGTCAATCAACAACACCGCATCCGGCCGGTAGTCCTGGTGCAGGTAGGCCAGTAAACGACGACCCAGCATGTAGTGCGAGGGAATAGCCGAAAAAAACGACGGCCCCAACGCCCCCAGTTCCGTTTGATGCTCAAAAAGCTTGATACCGGTCTGGACCACATTGAGCCCGCCCAAGGCTTCAACCGTAGGAGCGGTGTGGCCCAGGGCCTGAAAGGCCCGGACAATACCGGCCGCGTGGGCATCACCCGACACGTCGCCCGTGATGATAAAAACCCGGTTCAAACCCATCGTCGCCGCCATGCCCCGCTACACCGCAACAAAGGTCAGGCGATGCTTGTCGGCATACCGTTGCATGGCCTCAACATCCACGGCCAAGGTCTTGCCGGCTTCCACCGCCAGCACGGTCAACCCGGCATAACGCAGGGACTCCAGGGTCTTGACCCCCACCGTGGGTATGTCAAACCGCTGATCCTGATCCGGTTTTTCCACCTTGGCCACCACCCCGCCATCGGGGGACACCAGGTTTTTGCACCGGCGAATCGCCTTGTCGGTGCCTTCGATGGCTTCGACGGCAATAACCATACCGGCACTGACAATGGCCGTCTGACCAATATCCAGACGCCCCATTTCACGGGCCGTGGCCATGGCCAGCCCAATATCGCTCTGTTCCTGCTCGGTAGGCTGGCGGCGGCTATACAGCCCTGGGGCAATAAACAACTGGCGAATAAAATCCGCCTGGGGCAACACTTTCATGCCCTGATCCTCAAGCACCTTGACCCCCTCGACCATGGCCTGATCATCGTGCAGGCTCAAGGCATTGCGCATCATGCGCCGGGCAAGCGCATCGAGGTTGAAGGACCTCAGCAACGCCCACTTGTTGATTTTACCGGCAAACACCACCTCGCCCACCCCGTCGGCCACCATGGCATCGAGCAGGTGCTGGGCCTGCCCAGGCTGCCGGATATAATGGGCGTGGCCTTCGGGCAGCAGCTTTTCAAGGGCCCGGTGGGTGGCCTTGTCAATACAATAACTGCGCACCAGCCGGCCTCGGGCTTGGGCCGTCAGGATCACCTGCACCGGCAACTGGCCCGCCCCGGCCAACAGGCCCAGCGTAGGGGTAGTCGCCTTTAGCGACGGTTGGTTTGACGCCGACGCCTTGACCGTGTTTGTAGGTGTAGATGTAGATGTAGATGTAGATGTAGATGTAGATGTAGATGTAGGTATAGGTGTGTCCTGAACAAATGCCATGGCTGTAAACACCCTAGGGGTTACCGAGTCTCGGGCTGCCTGACAGAGCAGCCTGCCCCTATTATGCGCCAGGCACCCAAGGCTGTAAACGCCGATGTAAAGCAGTAAAAGCTCCCAGGGCCTACGGCAGGACAGGCTCAACCGAGCTAACAAATACCGGTTCGGCCCCGTCGCGCAGGGCTCCATTGGCCCAATCCCGCGCCGCCATGCGGGGTTTGCCCGGCGGCTGTAGCTGGGTCACAATCAGTGGCCCTTGGCCGGTTTGGACGGCCACGCCGGTCTCAACCAGGCCAATAATCTGGCCAGGACGTGGCGCCTGCCCCTGGACCTGATCGTAGGCGAGATGGCCGGGAGGCAGGGACTGGTGAAACTTGATGAGCTGACCGGCAAAACTGCTGCAGGTGCCGGGCCAGGGCTGCTGGCCGCGAATTTTGTTGTGCAACACCGGGGCCGCCTGCGTCCAGTCAATCGGGGCATCGGTTTTCTCAAGCTTGCGGGCATGGGTGGCAGCGGCATGGTCTTGTGCCTCGGGCTGCAGCGCCCCGCTGGCCATATCCTTCAACGATCCGGCCAGGATACTGGCCCCGGCCTGACTGAGCTTTTCAACCAGCTCAACAGCCGAGTCCATCGGATCAATAGGCACGGTAATCCGGCGCAGCATCGGGCCGGTATCCACATCCAGCTCGGTGAGCATGGTCGTCACACCGGTTTCGGCATCGCCGTTCAAAATGCTCCACTGCACGGGATTGGCCCCCCGGTATTTGGGCAGCAGCGAGGCGTGGACGTTGACGGTACCGTACTTGGGAATGTCGAGGACGGGCTGCGACAGGATTTGGCCAAAGGCGGCCGTTACCAGAAAATCGGGGGCAAAACCGGCCAAAGCCTCAAGCATGTCAGGCTCCTTTCGGAGCTTAACCGGCTGATAGACGGGCAGGTGATGGGCCAGGGCCAACGCCTTGACCGGCGGAGGCGTCAATTTCTGGCCCCGCCCGGACGGGCGGTCGGGCTGGCTAAAAACGGCCAGCACCTCAATGGCGTCATCCGCCAGCAAGGCCTGAAGGCTGGGAACGGCAAATTCGGGGGTTCCCATAAACACCACACGCAACACGGTCATCGGGGAGGGCGACCTTTCCATGCAAACCGGGACGAACCTGCCTTCAGCTTAACATGGCAAAACGGCAGAAGGGGGCAAGAAAAAAGCCAACCCCTTAAACACACCCTAAAATACCTTACACACACAAAGAGGCCGAGGACGGCCGAGCATAGTGCCGGCGCCAACCCAGCAAGCGGTACATGTCGGGCACAAACCGTAGCAACGGATATAGCCCCAGGCCGGGCGTCATCTGCCCCCGCAACCGGTAGGTCAGCCCCAGCCGCCGAAACAAAGGAAAGCGCTTCATCAGGTTCAGCAACCGCTCGTTGGCACAGCCCTCTATGTCCAGCCGGGCCTTGTTGTAGGCCGAGGCACCGTACAGATAGTAGATCTTCTCAAGCACCTGGACATAGTAGTGCATGACCTGGGCCATGCTGGCTTCGTTGCACTCAATGGGGCAGTCCGGCAGGCCGTCCAACTGCTCCCAAAACAGGGGCAAGCTGGCCATGACCCGAATGGAGCGAGGCATCTCCACGTCAAACACCGTGACGGTGGTATAGCGGTTAATGTCGACCATGGCCTCCAGCACCCGGGTTTTGTAAACCGAACTGGTGTTGGTCGGGTGAATCCGGTACCACTGCAACACTTCGGGCAGGTTCACCACGTTGGCCAGCCGGAGGGCTTTGGCCCCAATCCAGCCATCCTCGCACCGGGTATCGGCCGCCCCAAACCCCCCGCAACGCTTGGCCAGGTCGGTGCGCATCATCATCGAACAGCCCCAGACCGGGTTGGCAAATACCAGATGAAAAGCCACCATGGCCGGTTCCCAGGGCAGGCGACGGGTTTCGCCAAACACCCGTTGCTGATGGGGACCGTCCCGAAACTCGCGCACCCAGGCCCCCACCAGCCCCACCTCCGGGTGGGCCTCCAGGTAGGCCACCTGTTTCTCAAAGCGTTGGGGCAACGCCAGATCATCGGCATCCTGCCGGGCAATGTAACGGCCACGGGCCATGGCCAGCAGGTGGTTCAGTGCGGCGGCTGCCCCCATGTTTTTTGGTTGGCGAAATACCTTTATTTGGCCTTTTGTTTGACCCTTTACCCGATCAGCAACCTCGGCAACCAGTGCTTCCAACAAGTCGGAGGTGCCGTCCGTCGAGCCATTGTCGAGCACCAGCAGCTCAAAATCCTGGTACTGCCCCGACAAAACACTGTCAATGGCCTCGGCCAAATAGGGTGCCCCATTGTAAACGGGCATCAAAATGCTTAACGTCGGGCAAGGATCAGGCATACGGCAAGGAACATCCCACACTTCATCACAATCCGGGAGCACTCGCCCCATTGTAAACCAGACCCGCCCAGCCGTTTACAGACACCCCAAAAAGCCAAATTCATCCTTTACGAGCAATAGGGGCTTTGGATATAGTGGCTTCTATGACGACAGAAACACCGACAAAAAACGGCGATGCCCCAACGGCAACCCATCCCAAAACTATTGGGTATGTACACCTGGGCTGCCCCAAGAACCTGGTGGACACGGAAACCATGCTCGGCAAGCTTGGTTCGGCGGGTCACCACATTGTGGGCGACGAATCGCAAGCCGACGTGGTGCTGGTAAATACGTGCTCGTTCATCGATTCGGCCCAGCAGGAGTCGGTGCAAAACCTGGTTCGGCTGGCCGAGGACGGCAAAAAGGTAATTATCACCGGCTGCCTGTCGCAAAAGTATCAATCCGAGCTACTCGATTTGATTCCCGAAGCCCATGCCGTCGTAGGCACCGGCGATCTGGACAAGATTGTGGAGGTGGTCAACCGGGTTGATCGCGGTGAACGGGTCATTTCCGTCACCCAGGATCCGACCTACCTGCTGACAGACGACAGCGAGCGCATGCACGTGACCATGGGCTCGTACGTTTACCTGAAGATTGCCGAAGGGTGCGATTACCGCTGCTCGTTCTGCATCATCCCGAGCATGCGCGGCGATTTTAGAAGCCGTTCGCTGTCGTCCATTGTCGACAGTGCCCGCCGCCTGGCCGAGCAGGGCGTACCGGAAGTGATTCTGGTGGGGCAGGATACCACGAGCTGGGGCAAGGACTTGGCCGACGGGCACCGCCTGCCCGATTTGCTTCGGGCCCTCAACGATATCGAGTCCCTGCAGTGGATCCGTTTTATGTATGCCTACCCCAACCTGGTTAGCGACGATCTGCTGACAGCCATGGCCGAGTGCGACAAGGTGGTCAACTACCTCGACTGCCCCCTGCAGCATATGCACCCGGACACCCTCAAGCGCATGCGCCGACCAGTGATGGATCACGTGGCCTTTGCCCAACGGGTACGCCAGGCCGTGCCAAACGTCAAACTTCGGACCGGCCTTATCGTGGGCTTCCCTGGCGAAACGGAGGCGGAATTCGAGTTCCTGCTTGACGCGGTTGAACGCATCCGCTTTGACCGCCTTGGGGTGTTCGAGTACTCCGACGTGGCCGGTGCCCACAGCCAGAGCCTGGAAAACAAGGTGGATGCCCAAGAGATTTCGCGCCGCCGCCATGCGGTAATGACGGCCCAGCACCGGATCGCATCGCAACTAAACCAGGCCATGATGGGCCAAACCATTGACGTGGTGGTTGAATCCGTTGACCCGGCCACCGGTCGCCTGACGGGCCGAAGCCAATGGGATGCCCCGGAAATCGACAACCTGGTTATTGTCCAGCTCAATGAAGGACAGTCGGCACTGCCGGGTCAGATTGTACCGGTAACCGTCACCACC
Source organism: Cyanobacteria bacterium HKST-UBA04 (assembly GCA_020431915.1). GTDB lineage: Bacteria > Cyanobacteriota > Vampirovibrionia > Vampirovibrionales > JAGQHJ01 > JAGQHJ01. The sequence continues at coordinate 42,811 of JAGQHJ010000013.1, forward strand.
ACCGGCCCCTACGATTTATACGGCCAGTTGGCTTAAAACGCAGAGATCCACCCAAGTACTTCCCTTATAATGGGCGGGTAACGTTCGGTGATGGAGTTGCCGCACAGATGACCATGGCAGTGACGGTTGAGTCGGGGGATATTACGCAGGTACAGGCGGACGTGGTGGTGGTCAACCTGTTTGAAGGGGTCACCGAACCGTCGGGCGGAACCGGCGCCGTGGATGCGGCCCTGGGACATTTAATCACCGACGAGCTGGCGCAATCCCAGGCCTTCAAAGGTAAGCTGGGCGACACGTTGTGCCTGCATACCCACGGCAAGCTACCGGCACGGTGGGTAGTACTCGTGGGCCTGGGCAAGGCCGAAAAATTTGACGACACGGCCATCCGTCGGGCCAGTGCCGCCGCCATCCAGGCATGCAAAACCCTGAAAGCCAAAACCGTGGCCACCCTGGTACACGGTGCAGGCATTGGGGGCGTGGCCCCCGACACTGCCGCCCGGCTGGTGGCCGAAGGATCGGTGCTGGGCCATTACGAGTTTACCAAACGAAAAACCGGCAAGGACGCCAAGGGCGAGGCAAAGCCCGAACCGCTGGCCCACCAAATCGACCGGTTGATTCTGCTTGAAAAACACACCGAAAAGCACCCTGAAAAATACGAGGCCCTGAAGCAGGGATGCCAGCTGGGGCTGGACATTGCCGCCGGTGTAACCATGGCCCGCGATCTGGTCTGGGACAGCGGCAACCACGTCACCCCGACCGTTCTGGCCGAAGCCGCCCGCAGCCTGAATGGTGGGGCCATTTCCGTGAAGATCTACAACCAGGAGGACATCGAAGCGTTTCAAATGGGATCGTTTCTGAGCGTGGCCAAGGGCAGTGTGGAGCCGCCCCGGTTTGTGCACCTGACCTATACCCCCCCCTCCGGCAAGGCCCGCAAAAAGGTGGCGGTGGTCGGCAAAGGCATTACCTTTGACAGCGGTGGCATCTCGCTCAAGACCAATGACTGGATCGAGGTCATGAAAATGGACATGGGCGGGGCAGCGGCCGTCATTGGCTTGTTCAAGGCCCTGTCGGCTCGCGACGATCTGGACGTGGAAGTACACGGGTTTGTACCCACCTGCGAGAACATGCCCAGTGGCGGAGCCAACAAGCCCGGCGACATCGTGACATCGATGAGCGGGCAAACCATCGAAATTAACAACACCGACGCCGAAGGCCGCCTGATTTTGAACGACGCGATGACCTACGCCCAGCGCCATGTCAAACCCGACGAGCTGATCGATCTGGCCACGTTGACCGGTGCCTGCCTGATTGCCCTGGGCTATGCCGCCAGCGGCATTATGGGAACCGACCAGCCCCTGATTGAACAGTTACGGGCAGCCGGGGACCGGGCCGGTGAAAAGCTATGGCAGCTGCCCCTGTACGACGAGTACGAGACCTTCCTCAAAAGCGATGTGGCCGACCTTAAGAATGCCGGTAACGACCGGCAAGCCGGCTCGTCTGCGGCCGGCACCTTCCTGAAGGCCTTTGTGGAAGAGGGGCAGAAATGGGCCCACATTGATATTGCCGGGCCAGCCTATACCAAGCAGGCCACCCCCGAAGCCCCCAAGGGCGCCACCGGCGTGGGGGTACGCACCCTGTTTTACTACCTTTACCAGTTACCCGGTACCCGCGCCTGATTCTGTACAAATGCGTTGGCCGTGGGGAACCATGGCAAGCACCCCACCGTCTAAAGGCCCAATCGCTTGCAACCAATAGCGGACAACGGGCTTTTGGCTTAATTCGGCACCGGGCAAATGCGGCCCCCCTGCCCACTGACCTGA
>JAGQHJ010000149.1 GCA_020431915.1 Cyanobacteria bacterium HKST-UBA04
GATCCAGGTGGTGGACCAATTCGAGGAGGTGGGTCGGAACCGTCACCAGACCCTGGCACCCCATCGGGCAATTGCCTTGGCGGCCAACAGCCAGGGGCAAACCGTGGTGGTCTTCGACAAGGATGCCCAGCAGTATTTGGCTTTGGCCTATGAGGCCCTGGCCAAGGAACCGGGCACCAGCACCCCCGACTTCGGGCTGATCAGGGCCCTGGCTGTTCGATTTGAAAGCTTGTCCCAAGGGGCCTTACCGGGCGTCCCCGATCGCCTGCGCGAGGTGGCGGTCCATTTCCCCATCCCCATGGCCGTGTCACAAGCCGCGCTTGAAACCCTGTTCGAAGCCGAGCCCTTGGTTGAACCGGCCGTGGAACTAACCGGCATCGGGGGCGCACCGGGCCATCCGTAGCACAGGGTGGGTCTGGGCTTTTATATTGTTATTTTTGTAGTAAAATAACCGGTAGTGTCACAAAACGCTTTCAACGTCTGCTGCCGCCCATGATGATGTCTCCTTGTCGGTTTGTCCCTTCTACCTTCCCTGCCCCAAATCGCTTGGCGTTTGCGGGCTTGTACCGCGTGCAGCATCATGATGGCCAGGATGTGTATTACCGCGAAATTCAGCAGGGCACCGTTCAGGTAGAGCCCGCCTTGCCCAGCCGGGTGAAGGCAGAGGACAGGCTGGTGCCTTCGTTCAAGGGTATGGGCACGCAGTTGCGCGTGGTGTACCCCGACGGGCCCTATTATGCCAACCTGGCCACCGGTCGGGAAGCGACGGTGTTTTTGTCCGATGCGTTTATGCGGCTGAGCCACAACGAGCATGTAGACTTGCCCGATTGGGAGCGGGGGTTGCTCGAGGGGTTGGGCAAGGCCCTGATGGCATTGTACGAGCACAACCAATCTCGGGTGCCGGTGCTGCTGGTGCCGCTGATTAACCAGTACTGGTCCATCATGCCCGAGGACTTGGCCAGGGAGAGTGGGACGTTGTTTGCCGAGGAGGGAACCGTCGAGGTGCATCCGTTAAAACTGAAGGCGGGATCGTAGCGCCGTCGTCACATGGCCGCACTAGAGTGTGGATAACCAACACGTAGCCCCTACCGGGTTGTCCCGGGGAGGCGAGAGACGGGGTGTCGCGCATTCCGAGGGGCGGTTATGGCAGGGGCTAAGAAAAATGGTATGAAAAAGGAGAAACAAGGCTTTGGGAAGCGAGGGAGAAAGGGGGGGGGTGTGCGCCTACTGGCTAATGGATTGCAGGGCGACGCCGCTGATTTCGGTGTCGAGCAGGGACACTTTTTTCAGGGGGCCCACACCGGGTTTCTCAACCAGTTTGGGGGCCTGGGGGTTGGCTGCGGCAATGGTCTTGCGCATTTCATCGTACAGTACCTGGGGATTTTCGTGGTACAGCACAATGGGGGCTGCCAGCGACTTCACAAAGACCAAAACGGTTTGGGAGGGCGGGCCGCCTTGCATGCCGCCAGGCTGAGGACCACCTTGGGGACCCCCTTGGGGGCCAGGTTTTGGACCGCCGGGCATGGGGCCTTTGGGCGGAATGGGACCACCACCGCCAGCAGGTTGGTTGGGCACGTTGTCTTTTTTAAACATGGGCGCTTGGGTCTCAGGGCTTGCTTTTAATACGGGTAATACGTGGCAAGGGCGCGTATACAGGGCCTATTGCAAAAACGTATCTGCACTTTATACAGATTCTATCATGCACGGGGGCGGGGCCGGATCAGGCACTGAAAAAACTCCACTGCCTAGTGTAGGGAGGCGTGTAGGTAGGTGTGTAGGCAGGTGGGTAGGCTGGCCGTCGAGGGCGGTGTTTAGGCAGCAAAAAATGGCATAGACTGGAGTCGAACCAGTGACCTAACGGGTATGAACCGTTCGCTCTAACCAACTGAGCTACTATGCCATAGGTATACAGGTATACAAGGTATTTAAGCTATCGCGGACACAGCTTTAGCAGGGTACCGGGCGATGATGCCCGACATGGAGTGAGGGGCCCCCAATTGTATCGCAAAGCGACGCATTTCGTCAGCCGGTATGCTCACACAACAGCCAGTACCATTTCTTAGGCGGTCCCCTGGAAAAGCGGTGCTTAATTATCGGTTGTCTGTTGGAGGTCTGTCAACCAAACGCCTTGCTATAATGCAACAATACAGCACAATGCACCTGTGGCAAGGGTTTCCCTGTATTTTCCCT
>JAGQHJ010000150.1 GCA_020431915.1 Cyanobacteria bacterium HKST-UBA04
TTGACAACAACAAGACCTCTTTCCTGAACCTGGTCAAATCGGCTGCCGAAAACCGTGTCCGGGTGCTCAACAACTTTAGCCCAATTCACACCACCCATTATCTGGGGCGCCGGGATGCCACCACGCCCTATCATATGATTGCTGTCGAGGAGTCTGCCGTATGTTCCTAAATGCTTTGTCCCCCATCAGTAGCAGCCCAGCCCGCTTTGGGGCCCTGTACCTTGAACCCCGTATTACCGAGCCCAAAACAGGCCCGCGCCAGGTCTGGTTTGCGCCGTATATTGTCGATTTGCAAGGACCGATGACTGGGATGCAGCATGCCGGTTTTCGTGAGGATGGCCTGGTGCTGAGCCGGGATAAGGACGGCCATTACTTTCAACTGGGCATGCAGTTGCTGCCGGCTGTCGAAATAGTGACCCAAGCCTTTCGCCGGGCCGATATGTTTGCCAACCCAACGGCCAGCCTGCCGGAAAACATGGATGTGGACACGGCCAAGGCCCTGATGGTTGCCAACCTGCAACGCTATCAAGACGGTAAAGCGGGCTTTTTGGAACCGTCGGACAATACGGCGATGAGCCGTATTTTTGGTCCTCTCCCATTGTCCCAGTCGTATGTGCCCACTTTGCGGGGCGTGATTCAGGCACTGCAAAAGGGCGAGTTGGGCATTGCCACACGCTGGACCAACCTCGATGCGCCGACCGATTTGCCGCCGGACACCCGGTTGCCGCATCAGCCGGCGGGGTCTCAACCCTAGCGGTTATTGACCCGAAAGAGGCAGCCGGGCTTAGCCCAGGGTAAACGGTCGCCCTAGGTTTTAGGAGGTAGGTTTTAGGAGGCGGGCGGGGAAAACCCATTTAGAAACCTGTAAAAACCTGTAGAAACCATTTGAAACTAAGTACGAGACACAACCAGAGGCCCCGAGATTATCTGATGATTCCTCAACAACCCCCACTCACCCCCCGTTTTTCAGCGCTTTACCTGCAGCCCCTTGTCAGCCACCACGCTAACCGGCGAGAAACCTTTGTTCAGCCCTTTATGGTTGACCAGATCCACCATGCCAAGAGCATGGCGTTGGAAGCCGCCGGTATTCGTCACGACGGCGACGTTTTTTCGAGAGACGCCGAAGGGCGGTTTTTTAAGGTGGGCACGCATGAACTGCCGACTGTGGCCGGTATTACCCAGGCGTGGCGACGCGACGGCGTGTTTTGTGCCATTACCCCTGAATTGGCTCGGCAGGCCATTCCGGCCCAGGCATCCCGCGACGTGGCCAAAGCCACGGTGCTGGCCAACCTGAACCACTACCAAACGGTGGGTGCCGAAGGCTTTCCCGGTATCGGCCAGGCTGACGATCTGTTTCGGATGTTTGGCCAGAATCGGGTGGTACTGCCCAAGGCCGTGACCCGACAGGACACCCTGGCCGAAGTGATGCTGGCTGTTCAGTTGATGGGTACTGGCCTGATGCGCAACCAGGATAATTTGCTGGCCCACGGCTTGGGCATCGACATTTGGTTACCCGATTCGGAACCTGATGAGGTGGCTGAATCGGCCTGAGTTGCTGCCGGTTTTTGATTCCTTATGCCTTGCCTTAGGCGTTTATAAGCACGCCCGGTTGGGTGTGTTCGGAAAGACTGGCGGCGGGGGTTTCTGGTTTTCTGAAGACCAGCCACTTCAAGGCGGTTTGTGGCAGGTTCCATGCCTGGGCGGTTTCGGCACTGGCCGGGGCCGTGGCAACAAAACGGAGGCCGGCAAAGGCGTGGCTTAAATCGTCGTCGCTGTGGAAAATTAATCCCGTGGTGTGATCGTCGTCCTCGGCATCAAACGTGTGGGCGCCACTGCGAAGCACCGTAACGGCCAGCAAGCCGCCGGGGGCCAGGTACTCGCTTAGCTGCCCAACGGCCGTGGTCAGGGTACTGGTCGAAAAATGGCTCAATACGTGCACGGCGCTGATGGCCTTGAATTGCCCTTTCATCTCAGGCCATGGGAAGGGGGTGGCGGTTTGACCCAGAGACCAGCGGGCCACATGGAGCCGGTCCTGCTGACTGGCCCAGGCGGGTATAATACGCCAACCCCGGCCGTCAAACCGGTTTTTTAAACGCCGAACCAGCTTGTCGGACTGCTCGGCACCATACACCTGGTAGGCATTGGGGTGCTTGAGCAGCGGCACGAGGTTGTTGCCTTCGTGAAACCCCA
>JAGQHJ010000151.1 GCA_020431915.1 Cyanobacteria bacterium HKST-UBA04
CCACCCAACAACAATAGCAAAATAGAGGGCACCTTTAGGCGCCATGACAACCACTGGGCAGCCATGCCCATAAACAAGAGAAAAGCCAGTCCCACAAAGTAGTGGTTCATACGTCGGTCACCAGCATCAGCCTCTGACTTATCCTACACCATACCATCACCTAAAACGGGCGACGCCCCTGAATCACTCGAATCAAGACCATCACCACGGCAATGACAAAGAGCAAATGAATATAGTTGCCCAGGGTATTACCACTGACGATTCCCAACAACCAAAGTACCAGCAGAACAACAAACAGGGTCCACAGCATCACAACCACCTACCTTAAACAAGACGACCCTTCCACCTTAGGCAATCTGGCCCGAGATGTAAATAGGCCGGGAATATAGGCGCCCTTGTTTTACCATGCCTCCCTCTTCTTTCAGCCAAGCCCCCTTGGACAAACCCACCTCCAAAAGGCTGCTCTTCAGCCTGCCAAAAGATGGCCCAGTTACCGGCTTAGATCACCCGCTGACCGATCAACTCCGGGTATAGCCGGATGATCTTCGAGCTTGGTAAAGATATTTTTCCAAAACCCGCTTGGAAATTCCCGGAGAACAACCTCACCCGCTTCATATTGAAGCTCCGGATATTTTTTGAAAAACTGCACAATAGACGGCAGTGCCGTGGTTCCTCGCAAAAATCCAACCACAACCTTGCGTGCCGCCGAACGATCATCTTCGGGGTCCGAATCGTGGAACTCCGTAACAATACCGATAACCCCGTCAGCAACATCATCAAGTACCAGCACACCCACACCACCCAAACCTAGAGCAGCACTGGTCAGCACCGATGCAGCCATGGTTGCTGCCGCAATAAAAGCCTGGCGCCGAACAATACGGTTAAACCCACGCCGACCATGCTTTCGAAAAACCACTTCCTTGTCATAGCTATCGTTCAAGGTCATGGTGGTTCCATTGGGCAAAACCATTTTTTCAATTAGTACCTTAATTTTAGCCGACCGCCCAAAACGTTTGGATTGACGGACATAGGTTACTGTTCCGTTAAACACCGTGCCTTTGGGCAGCACCTGATTATTGAAAGCCAAGGTTTCAACCAGTTCAAATTCCAGGGGTGATTGCACCTGAGTAGACAGGGAATGCAAAGCTGTATGAATTTCAATGGGCACATTTTCATGCCAAGAATCCATTACCCGAATATCATCCTTCGGATCAACACCGACGTGGAGATTCGAAAACCCGCTACCGGTCAGCTGGTTTTCGTCAAGAGCCTGGGTGTCCACCCTGCGATTGGCTAATTGAACAGAGGGTTGTTTAGCCATTTCGGCAATAACAGCACTAACTGTATCGACATCCGTTTGAGAAATCCCGTCGGCATTAAGCACGGAAGCTTCCGACAACGGCAATACAGAGGCCCTAGCGGGCAAGGGCACTGTACTAAACAATAAGATCATCCCCAATACCATCGACACCCAAACCTGAACACGGGTGTGGGGTTGCCTACCTACAGCCAGTAACAATCCACTGGCTGACGTTTGTTGTGTCATTAAACAGACCTCTGCATATCGCCTGTTACTAAACCATAGACACTCCATGCGCTTGGAGCCTCTGACTCTAACTTAACATATCCATCCGGTAGCAACTCCCTCAATCAGTTGAATTACGGGGTTTAGACGCTCGAATCAACACCGCCAGCCCGGCAATAACAAAAATGCCCTCTCGCATCACAACAACCCGTCTTAAAAAGCACTACCCTTCCACCTTAGGCAATCGGGCCCGAGATGTAAATAGACCGGGGACGAGAAGGCACCGAAACCGGATAAAGCGGCCTGGTTTTAAATTTTAAGCAACTTTTAACCATTCATGCGTTGGCCTGGTTTAAACCGGGCCACCCTTTCCCGCCAATACTCTAAAATTAGCGCTACAACAGGGTTTCAACTTATTACGCCCCCAAAATCCGGCGCATGGCTTTTTATTTGTTTTTTTATTATTAAAGCCTAAAATCCCGGCCCTGACTAGCGGGCGGCTTTTAAATAAGCTACAATAATAGTAATTAAGGGGTTTTCTCCTTAAACGACCCCTTTGTCCGCCA
>JAGQHJ010000152.1 GCA_020431915.1 Cyanobacteria bacterium HKST-UBA04
GGCCCCTCGGGTTCTATTTTATGGGCTGGGGCCTTGCCGTCTTTGGCCACCATGAATGGCCCTGTATTTTAATCAACCTGGGCTTGATAGCCTATCTAAACCTGATGCCCCCGCACGGCACGCAAGCAGCAGTCGAGGTACCGTCGGCTTCGGTACGGTTGTTTACCGTGGCCGCCCTAACCGCCGGTTTATTGTGCATGGTGGTGCTCTGCTACACCCCTGCCCTGCTTTGCGGGCTTTTCCTGACGGTGGCCCTACTCGTCAACCATCGGCAACCAGCCTTCTGGGCCGGGCACCTGCTGGGGTATCTAGGCGGTGCCTGGGTACTGCATACCTTAACCCCCATTAGCTTCCATGCCCTGCGACTCAACGCCGAAGCCTTCGACGTGGCCGAAAACATGGCTGTCGGGCATAGCTCCTTTACCTCCTTCACGCCCAGGGTCAACGACCTGACCGGGGTGGCCCACGATTCGCTGCAGCAGGCACTGGGCCAACAGGTACAGACGTTATTAAAATGGCTGCCGGCCGACTGGCGTTCCGACGTGTTTGTATACATGGCCGAGCAGTTTGAACCGCTGTATTTTGCCAAGCTTGGGTTGTATTGCGGTATCGGCGGCCTGTTTGCCGTGGTTTTCCGACAGTACGCCCGCCGACTAATCGCACATCCGGCACTGGCCAAACTGCTGGCCAGCCTGGCAGGTCTCGTCTCGATCGGGTTGATGCTTATCTGCCACCACACCAACCTGATGATCTTTTTGGCCACCCTGCTGTTTGGCATGGTCTGGGTCGACTGGCTCGGGTACACGCCACCATGGCGCAACCGCTCACCGGTGCAGTGTGGCCTGGCCATACTCGGTGCCTTGTTCGTGTTGTGGTTTCCCTTGTACCTACTCAAGCTGTGGCCCGCATTCCGTTTCTACCCGGTTACCCTAGGCCTGGGAACCGGGGTCGTGTTGGCGCTGGAAGCCGGCCTGCCACGGCTAAAGAAATGGGGCGCCGCCATCAAGCACCCCGGCGATTGGCGGCACCCGAACCAGGTATTGCACGCCTTGACCCTGCTCAGCTATGTGGCCTGGGTAGGTTTAACCGCCTACGTGATCGGCGCGATCCTGAACCAGACCCTCATCACCTCGTTTTCAGTGGATTCCGAAAGCAACCAGATTTTCTACTCGCTGTTAATCCGCTGGGGATGGGTGGTGATGGGGTTTTCGCTCACGCTTTTGGGGTTCAGCCATGGGCGGGCGGGGCTGCTGAACCACCCGGTACTGCTTTGCTTCTACACCCTGCTTGGATTGGCACTGATACAAGTACTGTTTGGTGGCATCATCGACAAGTTCTTCTACAGCAGCGAAGCCATTAGCCTGGTATGGGCGCTGGGCTGGGTGTTGGTGGTGGGGTTGGTACGGTACAACCGGCGCTGGTCGTTTGCCCAAACGCCGGTCATGCTGTTTTTTTCGTGCGCCTTGGTCATCGCCCTGACGGCACGATCGGCCACGTATTACCATGGCCGCCCCCCCATGCTCACCGCTGGGCTTCCGGTAGCCACATCAACCGTGCAGCCGTTAAACGGTCTTCGGCTTTCCCCCGAACGGCTCGGTAGCTTGGAGGCAGCCGTGCGATTTTTTGAACAGCACCACTGCCAACAATACCCGCTACTGAGTATGACCGGCCTGCCCATGCTGCATTACCTGACACAAACCCATGCGTTTGTCGTAAACCCCTACATCGGTCCTTCCAGCAAGGAGTCCGTCTCCCTGCTGCTGTACGGCCCCAACCTGTGCGTGCAGGACATCGCCCATGCCAACCCACCCACGACCAAGGGCCTGGCGGCCTTGTACCAAACCCTGTTCAGTTGGCAAACCGAGCCGATTGGTGAATCGTTGACCATGGCCGTCGGGCAACGCTAGGCACCGAAAGACTGGATCGTGCCGCCCGCTTCAATTAAGGTAGGGGCACAGCCGCCGCACATCACGCGCATGAGGTCTCTTTGTGACACACTGCCCGTGTTCGGGAAACAAAGTATGCGGGAAAAAGACGCGGGGAACTTTTCGACCCGCCCCG
>JAGQHJ010000153.1 GCA_020431915.1 Cyanobacteria bacterium HKST-UBA04
TTGAAGGAGATACACGGATATGAGCAAGAAGTTTACTGTTAAACAATTTCACGAGAAATACCCCGACGATGACGCTTGTTTGGACGAGGTATTTGAGCAGCGGTATGGGTGCTTAGACCAGTGCCCTAGCTGCGAGAAGACTTTTAAATACTATCGCCGCAAAGACCGCAAGGCTTATGCCTGCGCTTACTGCGCTCATATCCTGTACCCGCTAGCCGATACCATTTTCCACAAGTCCTCTACCAGCCTTAAAAACTGGTTCTTTGCCATCTACCTGTTTGCCAACAGTAAAAACGGCGTGTCGGCCAAGGAACTGGAACGGCACTTGGGCGTGACCTACAAAACCGCTTGGCGTATGGCTAAACAGATTCGCTTGCTGTTCCAGGATCAAGACCAAGACGACGAGCCAATGAACGACATTGTAGAGGCCGACGAAACCTATGTTGGTGGTCGTAAGAAGGGCAAGCGGGGCCGTGGTGCCGAAGGTAAAACGCCCGTTATTGGTATTGCTGAACGTAACGGTGAGGTTAAAGCTATCGTGGCCCCTGACACCAAGGCTTGCACCGTTGAGCCGTTCATTTGTGCCAACGTGGAAAAGGGTAGCCAGCTGATGACCGACGAGTACGCCTCGTACAGACGTATCTCGTTGCACGGCTATAAGCACCAGACCGTGAACCACGGCTCTAAACAGTATGTCGTTGGTGATGTCCACACCAACACGATTGAAGGCTTTTGGAGTCAGTTAAAACGCAGTATTAACGGGACTTACCACGCTGTGAGTCCGAAGTATTTGCAGAACTACGTGGACGAGTTTGCTTTTCGCTACAACCTTCGCCACGCTGACGAGCATCTGTTTCATCACCTCGTGCCATTGGCTGCGAAGCTCGTTTAATCAGTTTCTTGAAGTCTTTAAGGGCTATCACTATTTAAGCCTCCACATTCAGCCTAGTGGTGTCTATTTTGGTTTGGGTATACGTTGGGGCGCGTCTTACGTCGAGTACCTTCGTGATAATAAAACTGTGCCCCACTACCTCATCATCCAGACCGTATTTAACGATTACTTGAACTGTCACTTCTAGGCTATCTTGTGGGCGGACGTCGACTTGGCGATTTTGGAAAGACTCTAACCACTCCTCATCTGTAATTTTTGCGAGGATAGTCTCCTTGCCGTGCTTAAATTCCCACTGGGACTTACCTATATAATCAGGTTTTTTGATTTTCAGGATCATAGTCTGGTCGTGTGTAATCTGCTTAGTAGTGAGAAGATCCTCAATATTTTCAGGTGCAAGGTTTAAGCGCATGTTAAAGCTGGCTTCTGCGTCCTTAGTGGTATAACGCACCTTGTCATTCTCGTGCAGGTGTGACAAAGCCCCAGTTATTTTACTCGCGCCAGTAAGTAAGCCTTTTAGTGGCGGCGGCTGATAATGAGGTAGGCGCTTAATCTCTGTTTCCTCGGCAGTTTTTTGTAACTGTTGAGCAAGCTCTGTGTACCTTGCAAGGTCAGTCACTTCGGTTTCTTCAGCCAGAAAATCAATGGCAATGTATTTAGCCTTAACAAGGAACTGTCCAATAAGCGGTTCCCAGTCCAAATTCAAAAGTGTTTCATCTGGCACGTGCTTGATAGCTTGGGCTAACCAAATCTTTAACGAGCCAGACTCAATATCCTCAAGAAGCAATACCGGCTCAATACGGCTATCGACAACCCCGACTAGCTCTTTATCTAGGTAGTTTAGTGCGTCAATAAGCTCGGTAGCGGCTCTAAAAATTCGTGCCGGATTACCACTAGACTTTTCAAAGTCTATTGTTAAGCAAAAATCGGCGTTATCTTGTGTTCTTGGCATAACAAGAACCCTTCGTGTTAGCTGTAAACCCTATCATACAGAGGTTTCGGTCAAATCACCATGAGCTAGATCACCTAAATGAGAACGCTCATTTTACCATAAACACCCTACTGTCAAAGAGGGGATAATTACCAAAAATTTAATAAAACCCGGCTTCTTGACCATCCCATGACGCCAAGGCTTTGGCT
>JAGQHJ010000154.1 GCA_020431915.1 Cyanobacteria bacterium HKST-UBA04
TCAAGGAGCCGGGTGTGGCCGTCAACGGCCTCATTTTTGATCCGGGGGCCGCCGAATTCTACAAGGGCGACCCCACGCTGGGCTGGCAATACGAAGCCCTCTCCGGGGCACTGCCCCTGGGTTTTGATGAAAGCCACGCCCATGTCCAGCCGACCGGCAAGTACCATTACCATGGCTTACCCACCCTGCTGATGGGCGATCTCAAGGTTCAGGCCGACCACCACTCCCCGCAGGTGGGGTGGGCCGCCGACGGCTTCCCCATCTATGCCCTTTATGGCTTTAGTGACCCAAACAACCGCGAATCCCAAGTGGTCGAGATGACAGCCAGTTACCGGCTCAAGCCAGGGAAGCGACCCACGGCCAACGGGCAGCCGGGCGGCCGTTACGACGGCACGTTTACTGCCGACTACACGTACACGGCCGGCGCAGGCTCATTGGATGAGTGCAACGGGACCTGGACCGCCACCCCCGACCATCCCGAAGGTACCTACGCGTACTTTCTGACCCGGCACTACCCCTTTGTCCCGCGCTGTGTCAAAGGCCGGGTAGACCCGGCCATGGTGGTCCCGCCCATCGGAATCCCCCCCATCGGGACCACCCGTCGTTAATGACGTGAAGGAAAAGGCACACGATGCACCCAGACACGGCGTCCCCTCCAGCACCCCATACCGATTCGGCGGGGGTTACCTTTCCCCCACCCGCCCTGTATTTCTGGACCATGGTTATCAGCGGCGCCATCAGCGCCATTTATCCCCTGCCCCTGCCCTTGCCGGGTATCAAGCCCATTATGACCATGCACCTGGGGGTCGTGCTGATGCTGGTGGCTGTTGTGCTGTTCAGCAGTGCTGTGGGAACGTTTAAGCGCCATGACACGCCCCTGCCCCCGTGGACGACGACCAGGACCCTGGTTCAATCGGGGCCCTACCGCTTTAGCCGCAACCCCATCTACCTGGCGTTTACCCTATTCCTGCTGGGGTTTGCCGGCCTCATCGATTCGTTGTGGGTCGCAACGGCCGTCCTGCCGGTGGTCTGGATTATGAGCACCCAGGTCATTGCCAAGGAAGAACGCTACCTGGCCCAGAAGTTCGGGCCATCCTATACGGCCTATACCCAGCGTGTCAGACGCTGGCTGTAAGCCTACATGTGCCGGCTGCAAGCCTACATGGTCTAGATCTAGACAAAAGGACTAGCGGGTTTTTGGCATTTACTACCGATTTAGGTAGTTAAGGAAACGGCGGATCAAACGACACAATGGTAGAACT
>JAGQHJ010000155.1 GCA_020431915.1 Cyanobacteria bacterium HKST-UBA04
ATGGGAATCGGCAGCGCCCCACCCTCAATAAAGCGATCATGGAAAGACCGGAGGCTAAAGGCATCGCCTTCTTTTTGCCGTACCTTCTCGCGCAGGGCATAAATCATTTCGCGACCCAATACCCGGAATAGATAAAGCTCGGGCTTGCGCATGATCTTGTCGAGCGTCGTGCCGATGTTTGCTTTATCAATATAAAGTGAGTTTGAAATATACGCCTTTACATGGTTCAGAGGGTGCTCGTGGTTCATATAATGTTTGACGGCCGTGGCCAGCAACGCATTGCGGTACAGTTGACGCAAGACACTCAGGTGCTCGATGGGATCATGGTCAAAATAGCCCTGCTCTTCCATAAGCTCCAGCACATAGGTATTCCAACCCTGCTGGGTTAACCAGAAGGGTTTGTTGATATGCTTAAGGGCCCCCTGCAGGGTGGGGGCTATTTTTTGTTTCAAGCGGTCCTGTTGGCGCCGCATAAACACCGTGCCGGGGTACAGCTGCTGAATGACGTGCTGGGCCATCCGCTCCTCGGCATAGTCGTCTGCCGGGGTGTTTCGGTTCAGGTACAGAACATGGGCGTTGCCCATCATGCCCGGGTTCAGCCGCTCGCCAAATTCAAAATGCCGCGTGTCCCGCGTCGAATAAATATACTTGCCCGGAGGCAGGGTTTCACTAAACAACCCCTTCTGCTGTACAAAGGCCTCTACATGCTTAAAGGCCGCCATGTGTGCCTCATGCAAGGCCTTGTAGCTGGCCACCGGCTTGGCCTTATGGGTAATCTCCTCTTCATAAATCTGCTGCCATGGCCGCTTGGGATCGATTTGCCGGGCCACCTGGTTCAGGCGCTGGCGAAAGTAGCTGACCTGGGCCGCGGCAATTTGCCCCACTTCCTGCAGGTTTAAATCAATGTACTGATCGTAGAAGAGGATCTTATCGAAGCCGGTGCGCTCATAGCGCATCCGCTCCGGGATCACCCGTTGATCCGAATGGTAGGAGATGTCGCGGCGCAGGCGGTTCCAGAAATAGCTAACCGCCCTTTTGTTGTCCTCGTTCAGCGCCCGGTACAACCGGGTGGCACGAGGGTACTGAGCACTGGGCGGCCGAAACGGGGTAATGGTATGGCGCAGCATTAAGGCCCACTCGGACCGTAGC
>JAGQHJ010000156.1 GCA_020431915.1 Cyanobacteria bacterium HKST-UBA04
ATGGGAATCGGCAGCGCCCCACCCTCAATAAAGCGATCATGGAAAGACCGGAGGCTAAAGGCATCGCCTTCTTTTTGTCGTACCTTCTCGCGCAGGGCGTAAATCATTTCGCGACCCAGTACCCGAAATAGATAAACCTCTGGTTTTCTTAACATCTTATCAATCGTATTATCCACATCCTTTTTGCCAAGTTGAAGCGCGTAAGATAAATAGACTTTTATATACCCCAAATGTTGCTCCTGGGTCATATAGTGTTTAACCGCATTGGCCAACACCGCATTCCGGTATAGCTGGCGCAGCACGCTTAAATGTTCCAAAGGATTCCGATTAAAAAAGCCCTGCTCTTCCATAAGCTCCAGCACATAGGCATTCCAACCTTCTTCCGTTAACCAGAAGGGATTACGTATGTACTTAAGCGCCCCTTGCAAAGTGGGAGACATTTTTTCTTTTAAAATATCGCGTTTGTGGCGCATATACACCGTACCGGGATACAACAACTGGATCACATGCTGGGCAACACGCAAGTCGGAGTAGTCATCGGGTGGGGTTAAGCCATTAATGTACAATACATTACCGTTACCCAGCTTACCCGGTGTCAACCGCTCGTTAAAGGCAAATTTTTTCTCGTCCTTGCTCCAGTATATATGCTTGCCGGGGGGCAAAATGTCGCCAAAAAGGCCTTTTTCTTTGGCAAAGGCCTCCACCTCTTCAAGGGCCCGATGGTGAGCATCAAAAAGGGCCTTATAACTGGATACTGCCTGGAGTTTACCGACAACCTCGTCCTCATAGAGATCATCCCAGCTTCGATTGGGATCAACTTGCTGGGCAACCTGTTTCAAGCGTTTTTCATAATACATGGCCTTAGCCCTGGCCATTTCTCCCACCTCTTTGAAGGTCATATCAATGTACTGATCGTAGAACAGGATCTTATCGAAGCCGGTGCGTTCATAGCGCATCCGCTCCGGGATCACCCGTTGATCCGAATGCAGGGAGATGTCCCGGCGCAGGCGGTTCCAGAAATAGCTAACCGCCTTTTTGTTGTCCTCGTTCAGTGCCCGGTACAACCGGGTAACACGAGGGTACTGAGCACTGGGCGGCCGAAACGGGGTAATGGTATGGCGCAGCATCAAGGCCCACTCGGACCGTAGC
>JAGQHJ010000157.1 GCA_020431915.1 Cyanobacteria bacterium HKST-UBA04
CGGTGTTGTTGGGCTGGTGGGCTTTTTGCCTGAAAATCTGGCTGGGCTGCTTGCATCGGGCGATAGCCCCATTTGGACGCCCCGGGCCGTGTCGATGCAGCAGTTTTATGACCAGTATTCGGGTCAAGTTGTGCCGTCTGACGGTAAAAAAAGCGTGTTTGGCCAAGGCGAAGGCGAAACCGACCACTTACAGTTTGATTTACAGTGCGATTTACAGCGTGATGAGGCTGCTTTTGAAGGCGTGACGGCCCTGATGGCGTGTGGGCCAACGGCCGGTGCCCTTGAAAGGCTTGAAAAATGCGGAGCTGCAGCCTGTGGCCTGGCGACCCGCCCTATTCTGCTGGCCGTGGCCCATGGCCGACACCATGGTCGACAGCATGGCCACCAGTCCGGCCCGATTGATGCCGAAGGCCTTGAAATTCCGCTTCTTGCGCTATAATAATCGGACTTTGATGGGGTTTTTGTCTTTTCCCCTTTTTCCTTTCGCCCCTCTATTCCGTTTGACGCTTGATTTTGGCCCTGTTGGCCCCACGGGTTACGGGTGCAGTGCACTAAAGCCCGTGTGTCTTAGGAGACTTTCTGCGCTTGAAAAAAGCAGCCCTACTGATTGTGATATTGCTGGTGCTGGGCATTGGCGGTTACCTGGCGTTTACCTCGGTATCGCTGCCCAATGTGCGGGCGGCTATCGAGGACGGGGTTGAGCCGTCGCAAACCTCGCAAATTGTGGCTCAGGACGGCACGTTGCTGATGTCATACGGCAAGTTCCACTACAAGCCGGTGACCCTGAAGGCCATTTCGCCCAACTTCATCAATGCCCTGTTGTCCACCGAGGATCGCCGTTTCTTTGAGCACCAGGGGGTCGATCCCGTGGGGGTGCTCCGGGCCCTGCTGGTCAACA
>JAGQHJ010000158.1 GCA_020431915.1 Cyanobacteria bacterium HKST-UBA04
GCCCCTTGGTCTGGTTGGGATTGCGATCCTATAGCGTCTATTTATGGCATTATCCGGTATTTGCCTTTGCCCGTTTGTGCGCATACCCGATGGGACCGACAGGAAAACTGGGGGGCATCCTAATCACCCTCATCCTGGCAGAGTTGTCCTACCGATTTGTCGAACAGCCGTTCCGATCAAGGCAATGCATCAAAACCGGCATGTTAACTGCCACAATGGCTCTGGTTATGGCTGTACTGTTGGGGGCAAATGGCTACATCTACATGACCGAGGGCGCCCCATACCGGTTTAAAAAACTGTTTTGGCTCTTGCGCCGGGCACCGGACTTTCATGCTTCTGTAAGCCGCCATTTTGTGGACATCACCGAATTTAACCCCCAAAAAATTACGGTTGTCGTAATTGGGGATTCCTATGCCCGGAACATTGCCCACAGCATTGCCAATAATACCGAGTTCGAGGTCAACTACGAACATACCTATCCGTCTTGCAAAGTTTTTACGCTCCCCAACCCCAGACGTATCGAAACGGTACACAAGTGTCTCTCAAACAAAAAATTGTTTACCCGATCCTTTGAGACAACCCAAATCGTCGTACTGAGTACTTTCAATTCGTTCCACTACATCGACCAGACCCTATTTATGGACACACTCCAAGAACACATCAACACCATGCGCCAGCATGGCTTCAAAGGCCCCGTCGTCATCATCGGCAGACGGCCCGAATTCCAGAAAAACCCGCAGCAACTGGTTCTCGAATCCGACTCGCTCGCCCAGGTCAACCAACTGGCAACAAAACACTTAATAATACCGCTCCACGAATTGTACAAACAGGATTTCTTTGTCTAATGGTACGACAACCCCCGAGATCTACAC
>JAGQHJ010000014.1 GCA_020431915.1 Cyanobacteria bacterium HKST-UBA04
GTAGGCCAGCAGTCGGCCCATTAGGCCGGCTCCGGCAATGCCAATGCGCAACGAACTACCCATGGTGGTTCGGGCCACTACTGTCTGAGAATAACGTATTGTCTTGAGGTAACGCTTCGGCAGCCAGGGTTCGTAGTTCCTGGGTGATATTCATCGAGCAGAATTTTGGACCACACATCGAACAGAACTGGGCGACCTTGGCCCCGTCCGCCGGCAGGGTTTCGTCGTGGAAACGCTCGGCCTTCCAGGGATCGAGGGACAGGTTGAACTGGTCGGCCCACCTGAACGCGAATCGGGCTGTGCTCAGGGCATCGTCTCGGCGGCGGGCGGCGGGGTGCCCCTTGGCCAGGTCGGCGGCATGGGCGGCAATTTTGTAGGTTACCACCCCCTCCCGAACATCGTCTCGGTTGGGCAGGCCCAGGTGCTCCTTGGGGGTGACGTAGCAGAGCATGGCCGTGCCGAACCAGCCAATCATGGCGGCACCAATGCCGCTGGTAATGTGGTCATAGCCGGGGGCAATGTCGGTGGTCAGCGGGCCCAGGGTGTAGAACGGCGCTTCGTGGCAATGTTCGAGCTGCTTGTCCATGTTGGCCTTAATCAGGTGCATGGGCACATGGCCCGGGCCTTCAATCATCACTTGCACGTCGTGGCCCCAGGCAATTTGGGTTAACTCGCCCAGGGTTTCCAGTTCGGCAAATTGGGCGTCGTCGTTGGCATCGGCAATCGATCCGGGCCGCAAGCCGTCACCCAGCGAGAAGCTGATGTCGTAGGCTTTCATGATGTCGCAGATATCTTCGAAGTGGGTGTACAAGAAACTCTCTTGGTGGTGGGCCATGCACCACTTGGCCATAATACTGCCGCCGCGCGACACGATACCGGTGACACGGTTGGCGGTCAACGGCACGTACCGAAGCAGGACACCGGCATGGATGGTAAAATAATCCACTCCCTGCTCGGCTTGTTCTATCAGGGTGTCGCGGTACACGTCCCATGTCAGTTCTTCGGGAATGCCGTCCACTTTTTCGAGGGCCTGGTACAAGGGGACCGTGCCAATGGGGACCGGGGCGTTGCGCAAAATGGCATCGCGGGTCTGGTGGATGTGGGTGCCGGTCGACAGATCCATCACGGTGTCGGCTCCCCAGTGGATGGCCCAGACGAGCTTTTCCACTTCCTCCTGTATGGAGGAGGTAACGGCCGAGTTGCCGATATTGGCGTTGATTTTAACCAGGAAGTTTCGGCCGATGGCCATCGGTTCCAGTTCCGGGTGGTTGATGTTTGCCGGAATGATAGCCCGGCCGGCGGCCACTTCATTGCGCACGAATTCCGGCGTGATGTCGTCGGGCAGGTTGGCCCCCATTGGGTCACCAGCCAGTCGGGTGTTGCGTTCCTTGATAGGAGCTGGCAGCTCGGCCATGCCTTCGCGGATTTGTTCGCGCCGCTGGTTTTCGCGGATGGCCACGAATTCCATTTCCGGCGTAATGATACCTTGCCGCGCGTAATGCAGTTGCGTCACATTGGCACCTGGCTTGGCCCGCCGGGGCTGTCGACGCAGGCCTGGCTCGGTTTGGGTTTGCGGGTGCTGGGGCGTGTAGGGCTGGCTGTCGTCGCGCTGTACAATCCAGTCATGACGAATGGGCGCCAGTCCGTTGCGTACGTCAACCACCTGATCCGGATCCGTGTACGGTCCCGAGGTATCGTAGACGACGAAACGCTGGCCGTCGGTCAGGGTAATCTCGCGCATGGGCACGCGCAGTGTTGGGTAGAGGGCGCCGGAAACATAGCATTTTTGCGACGCCGGGAAGGGGTCAATGGAAAACGCCTGGGAGGAAGAAGCCGATTCGGTTTGAGGGGAGGCTGTTGTGGGTGCTGTGGGCATGGCGGGTAAAATCTCCTTTGGGGGCCGGGGTGCCTGGGTAGCAGGCTTGGTGGCAGGTCATGCAACGACGTGCACAAAGCAGAGGGGGGGGGTGGCGTATCCAGTCACTTTCCTCCGCTGGTGCAAACCAGATCAGGTGATACGGGTATACTCTCAGCCAGCACTTTGTTTGGATTCGAATCCGGGTTTTGGTGCGGGCACCCCGAGTGGACGTTTTTTAGAAGCTATTTTTTAAGGGTTCTTTTTTTAGGACACTGCTTATTATGGACCAAGCCGGTTGCCGTGACAAACTGATTGGATGGCGGGTGTTTTTTGGGGTGATGGCAATGAGGCGGTTTCCGGCTATAATGGGGCCCTAAGCAGCCAACTGATGGAGGCAGCCTTGATATGAGCTTTATTCGGCAATTAACCCGCTGGTCCCTGGTCGTGGTACTGGTTATGGGGTTGTCTGGTTTTTCCTGGGCCCGAAAAACAACCGTCTTGCGGGTGGCTCCAAGATCCGCTGCCCCGTCGGCGGCCGAGGTTGTGAACGAGGCTGCCGAAAAAGCCCAGTCGACGGGTTCACCTGCGTCATCCGAATCGTCGACGGTGGTTGAGACGGCCAAGCCAGCCGAATCCACAGACGCTACTGAACCTACTGAACCTACCGAAGCCACCGAATCTGCCGAGTCAGGGGATACCCCGGTGTCGGTCACGGATTCGGCCCAGGCGTTGGGGTGGGGTGAGGACGCGTCGGCGCAGGAGGATGTTCCGTTTGACGTGCTGGCAAAATCCGGTCCGGCAACCGTGGTTTGGACGAACAAGGATTTGAAGCTCTACCAGCATGCCGAATCGGGTAAAGACAAGCTGATGTACAGCTGGCTGGAAGATACCAAAACCATGACCCGCGACTGGCGCGATACGGAAGCCCAACTGGCCGTTCGGTTGTTGTCGGTGGTGGGGCCGCTGGTTTCGTATGAGCAGTCCAGCGAGTTCTACAGCAAGGGAGCGGCGCATCCCGCCAGTTACAGCGACATTGTGGCCTGGGATATCAAGGCACCCAAAACCGACATGCTGCTTACCGACTGGTTCGAGGATCATGATGTCCTGCGGGCCCTGTACAGCCACCCGGCCTTGTTGCCCTATTTAAAGGCTTCGTCCCAGCCGCCGTTAAGCGAGTTTCGATCGGCCCAGGCCTACGTGAACTATCTGCATGACGCGGTTCAGGATTGCAAGCTGTCGGTTCCAGAAAACATGCTGGCCAGCTTTGCTTTTGTGGCTTTGGACAACGACTCGGCTACCGTCGAACTGGGGGCACCCCACGGGTGCGAAGTGGAACGGGGCCGTTTAACCCGACTGCAGCTGACCCTGCCGATGACCACCAAGCTTCGGCGCCTGGTTTCCTCGGCCGATACGGTCTGGTTTTTGCCGCGTCGTACCAAGCCCGATGAAGCCATGGTGACGCTGACCGAACGCTGGAGCAGTTACGGGTTTGACCGTCTCCAAAAAGGACGTTAATTCTACTTGCGCCGATGGGGGAGAACCTCTAGCGCAAGGGCGACGGGGTGGGATGCTTTAACTGGCGGCACAGCATCAACACGGCTTCGGTAATCATCCATATTTCCAAAATCAGGATGATGGTACCCAGGCCGATGGTAACCATGTTGCCCGTGTGGGTGGTGGCCCACTCGTAAAGGTTCATGCACAACGAGATCGTCGTGCTGACGGTTAACACCACAAACGGGGCGGCCACGGCCCATGACGGCCGTTTGGTGCGCAGCAGGTAAACCCATAGCACCATCAGGCTCATGCATGCAATCAGTTGGTTGGTGGTGCCAAACAGCATCCACAAGGGCCCCCATGCCGACTGGCCAGCCAGCACCAGGGGAACGGCCGGCACAACGGCCAGAACCATGGCCACCCACAGTTGCTTGAGCATGGGTAGCCGGAACGTGTCGGCCCAGCTCATTACAATCAGGCGCTGGATGCGGGCGGCCGTGTCCATGCTGGTGGCGGCAAAGGCAATTACCATCAGGGCCACGAGGGTGGTTGAAAAATCGGTGGGAATCCCCAGGGCATGCATAAAGTTGGCGGCCCCCTGCACAAACCGGGCAATGGCCTGAATACCGGAGGTGTTCCATGCATGGTAATGGCCGCCCCAGTCAGGGAGTCCGGCACAAACCGCCACGGTGGCCAGTACGGCCAACAGGCCTTCGCCGAGCATGCTGCCGTACCCAATCATCCGGGCATCGCTGAAATGGTTAAGCTGTTTGCTGGTGGTGCCACTGGCCACCAATCCGTGGAACCCGGAAACGGCCCCGCAGGCCACGGTGACGAACAGCAACGGAATCATCGGTGGTGCCCCCGCCGGGTTGGGGTTTAGGGCCGGGGCTGCCATGGTGGGGTTTAATACCGCCAGGCCCAATATCAGCAAGGCCATGCCAATGACCAATTGGTAGGCGTTAATGGCGTCGCGGGGCTGCAGCATTAGCCATACGGGCAGTACACTGGCAATACCCGAGTAAACCAACAAGAACAGGGCCCAGACGGTGTACGTGGTCAGGTGAAGTCCCGGTCCGGTTTCGCCCACCATTTGGGAAATGGAGATCGGGAACTGAATGCCGACGGGAATCAGCAGGTAAAGAATGATCAGTACGATCAGGGTGGGCATCAGGGGCGGGATTTTCTTGACGGTAATGGCCCAACCGATGGCCATGGCCGCCAGAATCTGTGCGTTAATCGGGATGACCGAGGCCGGGTAGGTGTCGAACAAAACGCCAATGGCAAACCCGAAGACCGCCAGCACGATCCAGATCAGGAAATAAATAATGAGCTGGAACAGCAGCCGGACCCGCGGGCTGATTAAATCGCCGCTTAGTTCGGCAATGCCCTGGCCGCCATTGCGCGCCGAGATGGCCAGGGTACCGAAATCGTGCACGGCACCAATAAAGATGGTGCCGAATACGATCCACAACAGGGCGGGCAACCAGCCCCAAAACACGGCCACGGCCGGTCCGATGATGGGGGCGGCACCGGCCACCGACGTAAAGTGGTGGCCCCAGAGCATAAAGCGGTTGGTTGGCACGTAGTCCATGCCGTCGGCATAGTCGGGCATGTGGGCTGGCGTCGGCAGGTCGTCGTTTTCCGGGGTCATGCCAAACACGCGCCATGCAATGTAGCGCGACCAGCCAAAGTACCCCGCCCCCATGTACAGGGCCATGGCCGCCAAAACAATCCAGAGTGCTTTCATAGAATCGTGCGGTTACCTCTGTCTATCTGCTGACACCAGTGTACCTGATTCAGGCGGTGGGCATAACGTGTGGTGGCAGGTGGCACCGAAGTCCTGATAAGGGATAAAGCTGAAGGGTCGCTTTCTCAATGGTAAAGGCGAGTACGTGCCCACCGATTTGTCGATGCTTATCCACGCCGTGCCAGTGAAACCCGGCCTGTTTGAGCCCCCCCATCCACGAAGGCGCATGAAACCCGATTAAGGTCGCTTCGAGATGCTGGTGCTCATAGCGATCGGAGGTTTCAATGACGGTTTTAATACTGGGGTAAGGCGCGTGTTGAGGTTTGGTGCTGGTTAGTGTTAACAGGCTAAACTGTCCGTCCATTCGAAGTCCCCAAAGTCCCTGCATAAAAGCGGCTTCTGTCACCCCTTCCGGTAAGGCGTGTTGAAGCAGGGTGTCACCAAACAAAGGGTCTGAAATCCTAACGGTAAGGATTTGGACGTTGTCTACGTTGCTTATACCGGCAGCCCAGGCCAGTTGGTCTGTTTGTTGGGCGGGCCTGCACACACCTTGGGTGCAGTGAAAATACTGGTTATCAAACGCTACCAGTTCACCATTAAGGGCGTGGAAGGTGCCAATGCCCATTGTACAAGACTGGGTAAACTCGTTCAGGGGTGCCCAGCCGTCGTAGCCTCGGTTGTATACGGCGTCAAAAGTGCCAAATTGGGTGAGATGCATGGCGATCGAAGTGAGTTTCCTGTTAAAGGCTATGGCAGTATTTCAATACAGAAGGGGCAACAATTGCAACAAGCAGGGTTTTAAAGACATAGAGGGAAAGTAATTTGTGTCGAGGTCGTTTGTGACGGTACAAGCCGGCACGACGGTGAAGCAGCAACCTGTTTCGACGTCTGGGGGAAACATACCACCTATAACCGAGTCAACCGAGTCGAAGAAGACGCGGCGAATCTTTGTTTTTGTGGCCCCCGGCTTTAATTCGCAATACCCGAATGGCCAGATTTGGGACGACACGACCCGGTGCTTCATCGACGCGTTGCATGCGGCCGACGACCCGGACGATGGTGTTGCGATTGTGCCCATTCGTGTGCCGTCCGGGTATTTGTTGCACCAAGCTTCCCCGGTTGATCCGCCCCCGAGGACCCGTCCTCAGGCTTCAGGTCACCGTCTGTCGGGATCATGGTGGCAACGGCTACGGGATGCCATCACGGCACCCTTCACAGCGATGGGGCGGTTTTTTTCGGGGCTGTTTGGCCGGGCCCGAAGCCTGGTGCAGAACGTCCGGCAGTATCACCAGCTGGAGGATCCGGATTCCTTGCCTAGTCGGAACATCCAGGAGTTTGTGCGCGGTCAGCTTGCTGGCCACCACTATGATTCCGATCGGGATAACGCACGTTGGCTGGGCTATAGCGGAGGTGGGCAGCCGGGGCTTACTACGGCTGCCGTGTTGCGGGGCCAAGGGATTCGTTTTGATCGGGTGGTTACGGTGGGTAGCCCTATTCTGACCAACCCGCTTGACCGGTTTGCCGAGGTGGAGATCCTGAGCGTGACGTCGGCCAGCGACGAGGTGCATCGTTGTGCGTCGGTGCTGCCATGGGTATGCCCGATTCCCCCGAATATGGATGGAAACGACCATCATGTTTGGCTTGATTCGTCTCAGAGTGTTGAACATGACGGCTATGACGAGCACAGGCCTACGGTAAGAAGGGTTATAGGGTTTTTAACCCGGTAGAAGCGACTCGTTTGCCTAATGGATTGAGCCGGATGGGGGCGGTTGTGTATAATAGAATCCCTTTATGGTCGTGGACGGGATGTAGCGCAGTTTGGTAGCGCACTACGTTCGGGACGTAGGGGTCGCAGGTTCAAATCCTGTCATCCCGACCACGATTTCATAAAGGTGATCCCCGTGGGCGGCTTCGTCGCCCACCGTGGCAAAAGCGTCGCAGGTTCAACGCCTGTCTTCCTCCCGGCCGCGATCATTGACGCGATCAGAGACAGGGCGTGACGAGACAGCATAGGGTTACCGGGTTGTTGGTTAAATTGGTTGCTGCTGGTGGGTGTCTATTGCTCGCATTGGGTGCGGGTATACCGTGCTGGGCGGTGTGCGCGCCCAGCACCGACTACACGTCGGTGACCCTCGAGGAGTGTTTGCATTTAGGCCCGAACCTGGCCCAGGTTCGGGATGTAAGCGGGGCGTGGCATCAGTACACCAGTCGCCAGCAAAAGCCGTGCCAGGGGTTGCCAATGGGGCAGACCCTGAAGTTGCGCGTGGAATTTCCCTGCTGCGATGCCGACGATGTGGCGTGTTCGGCAGAGGAACCCTATTTAACCGATTACTAGGTCGGTTTCTTTTTCGAGACTTCCGGTATTTCCTGGTTCATTAGGCGCCGAACCGCCTGGAGTACCGGTAGCTCACGGCCTTCCACAAAGCTGATGGCCGTGCCTTCCCGACCGGCCCGGCCAGTGCGGCCAATGCGGTGGGTGTAAACGGCGGCTTCCTCGGGGAAGTCGAAGTTGATAACCAGGTCAATGGTGTCCACGTCAATGCCGCGGGCGGCTACGTCGGTTGCCACCAGCAGGTGAACATCACCGTTGCGGAAGCGTTTCATGACCCGATCACGCTGTGGCTGGCTCATGCCCCCGTGCAGACCGTCGGCCGTGTAGTCGGCATGCTGCAGGTTGCGCACCACCGAGTCGACCCGGCGCTGGGTGTTGCAAAAAATCAGGGCCTGTTCGCAGGGGGTGGCATCGAGGGTCTCTTTCAGGGTGTACCACTTGGGCTGGGTGCCAATCAGCACGTAGCTCTGGTCAATCAGGTCGGTGTTGACCTCCTCGTCCTCGATTTTTACCGTGACGGGATCGGTCTGGTAGCGCCGGGTCAGGTGCAGGATGCCGTGGGGCATGGTGGCGCTGAAACAGGCGGTTTGCCGCTTGAGGGGGGTGGCCTTCAGGATGGCCTCGATGTCGGGCAAAAAGCCCATGTTCAGCATTTCATCGGCTTCGTCCAGAACGATGGTGTGGATGGTATGCAGGCTGATGGTCCCCCGGTCCAGGTGGTCCAGCAGTCGGCCCGGTGTGGCCACCAGAATTTGCGGGTGACGCTTGAGGGCGTTGAACTGCTTGTGGATGGGCTGCCCGCCGTAAATAGCCAGTACATGAAGCCCGTGCAGGTGCTGCCCCAACTCTTTGGCTGCGTCGGTAACCTGTAAGGCCAGCTCGCGGGTGGGGCAAAGAATGACGGCATGGATCCCCTCGACATGGTGGGGGCCTTTCATGCGGTGCTGTAAGTGCTCCAGGATCGGGATGACAAAGGCGGCGGTTTTCCCCGTACCGGTCTGGGCCAGGCCCAAAACGTCCTGGCCTTTCATTAGGGGGGGGATGGTTTGCGACTGGATGGGGGTGGCGGTGTCAAACCCCAGCCGTACCAGTGTGTCGTGCAGGCCGTCGCTTAGGGGCAGTTTGCTGAAGGGCAGGCCAATGAGCAGCCCTTCCTCGTCGGTGTCCTGCTCGATAAGCTTGAAATTCTCGAATGTGGTGTAATCGATGGGATTAATGACTTCATCCGACACCCGTACCGTGTCTCGGGGCGGTGCATCACCCCGTCCCCGGCCACCCCGGTTGCCTGATCCGCTTCCGCTACGGCCATCCCCCCGGCTCCGACGGCTATGGCCTTCGGGGCGTTCGGTATCGCTACCGCTGCGGCGTGACCGGCTGCGGCGCGATGGGGTGTCAGATGACGGGGATTCAGCGGTGGTAGCGGTGGCTATGGCCGTTGATTCGCCGCCAGACGATCGCCGGCTGCCGGATCGGCGGCGGCGGCGGGGGCGTTTGGGTTGATCAGATCCGGACTGATCAGATGAACCGGATGTATCGGATGGTGTGGTCATGGAGGACAGTTATGAAACCAAGGGGGTTATGGGCGAAACAATATCTTACTACCATACCGCAAACAGAGTGCTTTGGGCGGTGGTTGCTGTCGGGCTTAGTTGTTTTCCGGGTCTGGTCCGCCAGGGCCATTGTGCAGGGCCTTTAGAATATCGAGCAAGGGGTCGTTGGGTACGGCCAAATCCTGGGCCTGTGCGGCGGTAAACTGCTCGGTGGCAATCCGCTCAAACGCCTCCGCTTCAACGGCCTGAAACACCGCGCAGAGCTGCTGCCCCAGCAGGTTGGGCAGCAGGGGCTGGGTTTGGTGCTGTTGCAATTGGGAGATGACCTGCCGAACGGTTTTGGCCATCGGGTGTGTGTCGGCAACGGTTTTCAGGCAGGCCAGGGTATAGCGGCAGGCATCGGGGCCGGTGGCCACATACAGCAGGTCGTCCAAAACCAGCCATTGCATCAAGACGGATCGTTTGCCGTCGGAGGCATTTTCCGGGCGATGCATCAGGTGCAGCGCGGCAAGGTGCTGCTTGGACTGAAAGCCCTGTTCCGACACGTCAAGGGGCCGTCCGTTGCACAACGGGCGCCAAAAGGCCCCAAATCGGGCAGCGCGTGGTGTAAACGTGGCGTGAAGCGGGGTAATCACGGGCAAAAAGCCTTGGCACACAGCAGGGAAGGGACTAAAAAACAGTCTAAGATAACGTGTTTCCCCTATCGTAGGGCCTTGACCACGGCCACAGCAAGGGCGGGGCAAGGGTGAGGAAAAGATTTGTTACATCTGTAAAATCATAAGCGGGCCACGGCCGCCATCCCTCAGCCCTGGGGGGCAAGGGTATAAGGGTTAATTGCTCAGCGGGTCAAACGGCTCAGGGAGCTTTAGAAGCACCATTAGGGAAGCCTTGCTGGGGGTCAGGGCAATGTCGTCGGGGGTTTTGTTGCCAAACAGCCGGTTGCCGACGGCAACCTTGTCGTCAACCGAAACCAGTTCCAGGGCCGACAGTAAGGCCCTGGCCACGTTATTGGGCAGCCTGGGCTGGCTCATGTGCTTTATAAGCCCGGTGATGGCGGTTCGCACACAGTCGCGTTTTTTCTTTTTGCTGCGCAGGGTTTCGAGTACCCCCAAGGCGTATTGATGGGCATCGGGGCCACTGACCAGATGCACTTGCTGGTTGAAAACAAGGGTATGGGCAAACACGCCGGTCCCCGCCACGGGCTGGTTCTCAAGGCGTGCCAGATAGTCGCGGACGGCGGCTATCCGGGCAGGTTCCGAGACCCTGCCGAAGCGGCCGTACAAAGGCGGCAAACCGGGGTTGGGTATAAAACGTCACAGGAAGGGGCATAAAGCCTCATGGCCACAGCGGGGTGGGGTTTCTAAAGCCAAAAAACGCACGTTACATTAAGGGTAGGCTTATTTTACAAGCCACTTAGAGGGCCTACAAGGGCGTGGGGGCGCTTTGTAACGTAATGTGGCCGCTACCGCGCCAGCTTGATTTCGCTGTTAAGCGTGAGTAGCCGTTCCTGGGCCGCTTGCAAGGTTTCGGGCTTTTTGCAGAAGCAGAACCGAATAAACCGGTTGCCTTGCACCGGGTCTTCAAAAAAGCTGGAGCCGGGGACGACGGCCACCCCGATGTCTTGCACCAGGTGCCGGGTAAAGGCAATGTCGTCGGCATAGCCAAAGCGGTCGATATCACAAAACACGTAATAGGCGCCCTGGGGCTTAAAGTAGGGAATCCCCACCGTATCGAGCACCTCGAGCATGGCCTGCCGCTTGTTGTCGTAAAGCTGTTGCAGGTGGGTGTAGTAGTTTTCGGGCAGGTGCATGGCGGCCGCCCCGGCTCGTTGCAAGGGCGCGGCAGCCCCCACCGTCAAAAAGTCGTGGACCTTGCGAATGGCCCCGGTCAGCTCGGCGTTGGCAATGATGTACCCCACGCGCCAGCCGGTAACGGAGTAGGTTTTGCTCAGGGCGTTAATGGTGATGGTGCGATCTTTCAGGTCCTCGATGGTGGCCGGGGCGACATGGCGGTGGCCGTCGTAGAGAATGTGTTCGTAAATCTCGTCCGTCAGCACCAGAACGTCCCAGTACTCGCACAGCTTGCCGATGAATGTCAGCTCGGCCTCGGTAAACACCTTGCCCGTGGGGTTATGGGGGGTGTTGATGATGATGGCCTTGGTTTTCTTGTTAAAGGCGGCTTCCAGTTCCTTTTCGTCAAAGTGCCAGTCGGGGGCACGCAGGTGCACGTACCGGGGCACGGCACCGCACAAAATGGCGTCGGGGCCGTAGTTCTCGTAATGCGGCTCAAACACAATCACTTCGTCGCCGGGGTTCACGGTGGCCAGCATGGCGCTCATCATAGCTTCGGTGGCGCCGCAGGTTACCGTAATCTGGGTTTCCGGGTCCACATCGAGGCCCAGGTACCACTTGGTTTTGGCGGCAATGGCGTCACGAAACACCTTGTCGCCCCAGGTAATGGCGTATTGGTTAATGTCGTCCTGGATGGCCTGGCAAGCCGCGTCCTTAAGGGGCTGGGGGGCCTCAAAATCGGGGAAACCCTGGGCCAGGTTAATGGCCTGGTGTTTGGCGGCCAGCCGCGACATCTCCCGGATGACGCTCTCGGTAAACTGGCTAGCCTTGTTTGACACCCAAGGACGTGGGTGTGAGTGTTGGTGGGTGGTCATAACCGAAAAGGCATCCCTCAAGCTGTTGGCATTTGACCCAATTATACGGGAAACAGGATTTTTAATACCGTGTTGACGCTTGAGGCAGGTGCGCGACATACTCGTGTGGGTAGCGTGCATGCGCTGGCGCGTTGTTGTCAATCATGGGAGATCCTGAGTGTATGGCTGAAGTGATGGTAAACCTGAAACGTACTCTACTGCGTTCCTTGAGACTGCGTTCTTTGAGACACCCCTTTTTATCGGGCAAGCAGCCCGGCCTGGGCACCGGTGCCATGGTGGCCCTGGTGGTGCTGGGCGTGCTGGTGGTAGGTGGCTTGTTTTTTGCCGGCACCTACAACGGCCTGGTGGGCGCCGACACCACCGTGGAACAAAAGGCGGCCGATTTGGACAGCCAGTTAAAGCGCCGGGCTGACCTGATTCCCAACCTGGTGTCCACGGTCAAGGGGTACGCCTCGCATGAAAAGGACATATTCGAATCGGTAGCCAATGCCCGTAGCCGGTTGCTGTCTGCCGACGTGCGCAAGGATCCGGCCGAAGCTGCCCAGGCCAACGGGGCCTTTAATTCGGCGTTGGGTCGTCTGTTGGCCATTGCCGAAAACTACCCGCAACTGAAGGCCGACCAGAACTTCATCCGGCTGCAGGACGAGCTGACCGGCACGGAAAACCGGATTACCTTTGGCCGAATCCAGTACAACGAGGCCGTGAAAAACTACAACCTGAAGGTACGCTCGTTCCCGACCGTGCTGTTGGCCGGCATGATGGGCTTTGAGCGCAAGGCCTCTTTTGAAGCCACCGAGGCCGAGAAAGCCGTGCCCAAGGTCGCGTTCTAGCACGCTGCTGTCGGAGGATCTTAATCTGTGCGATTGCTGCGGTTGCTACGAATGCTGGGGGCAAGTTTGTGGGTGCTTGGCTGCCTAACGTTGCCTGTGCTGCCGGCTTTTTCGGCCCAAACCGTTATTGATGCGGTACCCCCGGCCCCGGTCGGGCCGCATCGATACGTACAGGACTGGGCCGATCTGCTTAGCGATGAGCAGGAAACCGGACTGCTTAACTATCTGGCCAGCCTCGACGAGGCCGGGGTGGCCCAGGTGGCTGTGGTGACCCTGCCCGATACCACCCGCGAACTCAGTGCTTTTTCCCCGGAAATTATGAATGCCTGGGGGCTGGGCGACAAGGGCAAGGACAACGGTCTGCTGGTGCTGGCCAATGCCAAGCGCATTGTCGAGCGGCTGTCGGGTAACCGCATTTTTGTGGGCACGGGTTACGGACTGGAAGGTACCTTGCCGGATGCCGTGGTGGGCCGCGTGTTGGATGAGCAGGCCTTGCCAGCCTTTGCCGAGGGGCAGTATGGCCAAGGCATTGTGGATGCCACGATGACCTACGGCGAGCTGCTGCGGGGCGATACCGAACTGCGCGATCACTATACCCAATCGCCTGATCCGGCCAGCCCTTGGGTGATTCTGGTGGTGGTGCTTATCTTTATTGTGCTGCGTTTGCTCGGGGTCCCCATCCGTTTCTCGGGCGGCAGTGGCGGCGGCGGATACAGTGGTGGGGGCGGTTTTGGTGGCGGTGGTGGTTTTGGCGGGGGGAGCTCGGGGGGGGGGGGCGCCGGCCGCTAACGTTCGTTTGGCAAGGTTTGTTTGGCTCGTGCGGCGGCTTCCTGCCGTTGGCTTTCCTCGGCCAGGGCACGGGTGATGTCGCGGGCCTTAAAAGGATACCAGGCTGGTACGATGGCATGGATGATGCTGGTAAACCCCGCATAAAACAGCAAAATCCCGGCCTTCAGGGCAAAGGTGCCATGGGGGACGTAGGACTTACCGGCGGCTTTCAGGTGTTGGCGCGAAGCGGATAAAACCATAGGGGCGATCGGACTTCCGGGTTGGGGGCTGTGATGTTTCTGGGCAACTTGCGCTATAGTAGAGGGCAGGGTGATGCGGGTGCGTTTGTGCCCAGTGATACCCCATGTGTACGTATACGATACCCTCAAGTCTACACGAATCTGGCTTGCAGCGATGGAGGACCGTTTGATGTTGAAGTTATCGACTGCCGCCTGCGCAATGGCTTTGCTGGCATGGGGTGTTGCTGCGGCAGTGACACCTGCTGCTTGGGCCAACCCCAATGCCCCATGGGACGGGACCGAACTGGCCTTGATTGATGCGGTTGAGGAACGCGTACAGGATTCGGCCACCGAGACCCGTATCAAGGTTCGCATTGCCGATGAGGATTTGATGGATAACACGGACTTGGAAGTCGATGTGGATGACGGCGTGGCCATTATCAAGGGGGCGGTCAACACCGATGCCCAGCGTCGTAAGGCCCTTGATATAGCCCGCAACACCAAGCATGTTGTGCGGGTGGTGGATCAGATTGTGGTGACCGGTGCGCGGCAGCAGTATGACAAACGCGACAGCAACTATCTGGAACGGTTTGGCCATGGGCTGGACGACGGCCAGTTGGCCAACCGGATTCGGTTGAAACTGCGCACCGAAGGCTTAAGCAATGCCGGCGATATCGACGTGAAGGTAAACGACAACGTGGCGGTGCTGACCGGCCATGTTGAGAAAGCCGAGGATGCCCAACGTGCCGGGCAGATCGCCCGATCCTTCAAGCATGTTCGCAACGTGGTCAACCGTATTGAAGTGCGCTCGATTTATGATCATTAGACGGTTCTTTGCCACCCTGTGGCTTATGTCGCTGGCAACGACCGGCTGCTGGAACCCGGCCGAGGCCCCGCCGAAGGTGGCCATTGAAACGGATCTGGTTCAGTTCAAGGATTTGTCGCATCAACCAGCAGAACAAACAGGACAAAAGGGACAAGAGGACAAAGCGGGGCAAGGAGGACAGCAGGCCACCCGGTACCGCTACAGCTACGTAATCAAAAACCACCCGGTGCTTAAGGGGCAGGAGCTGCCGCAACTGGCCACCCAGGTGTTTGGTGAACTGGACAAGACCGGTGATGAAACCATGCTGTATTTTTACCAGCCCGATCAGTCCCGGCGTCATGATCCGGCCTATGCCACGGCGACTTTTAAGCAGGACAAACTGGTGGAGTTTGAGTTGTCACCGGGCAAGGTAAACCCTAGAAAACCGGTGCGTACCCATGCCCAGCCAAACAAGCCTTCGGAATCGGCTAGCCCGCTGGAGGCAGCCGATCAGGTGATCAAGCAAATGCCGGAAGCGCCCTAAGTAATCGACGGTTTTGGCTCTGGGTAGTCGTCTAGGATGTTTAAGAGGGATGTTTAAGAAGCCCAGAGGGTGTGGGATAGCAGGATATAGGTGCCAATGCCAATCAAAACCAGCCCACCGGCTCTTTCGGCCCATTTACCGTACTGTTGGCCGATTTGCCTGCCAAGCAAGGCGCCGAAGGTAGTGACGACAAACACGCAGCTCCACAAAAAGCCGAATACGAAATAAACCTGTACCCTGCTAACGGATAAAAAGGCCAAGCTGACGCCAAAGGCGGCCGAGTCGGCACTGGTACCAACCATTGCCGCCACATGGCCCAGGCGTTGCTGTAGCCGGTTTACGGCGGGCTTGGCTGTGTCGTCTTCCTGGCTGTGCAGGCCTTCAAAAAGCATGTGGCCTCCAATGGCCGTGAGCAGGATAAACGAGATCCAGTGATCGACGCCGGTAATGAAGGCGGAGAAACGAACCGCTAACAACCACCCGATACAGGCCATGGCGACTTCGCTGCAGGCAAACACCAGCCCCATCTGGATGGCCTTGCGCAGGTGGACTTTGGTTGAAACGGTGCTTCGGGCCAGAGCCGTTGCAAACGAATCAACGGACAAAAACACCGAGACGACCAGGAGTACAAATAAAGGCATCGGATAAACAAGACACAGACGGCAGACAGAATGGGAACGGCATCATAGCACGGTAGGGTGGCACACCCTACCATGGGGTGTGTGACTTGTTGGACCATGGGGCGTGTGACTTGTTGGACCATGGGGCGTGTGACTTGTTGGGAAAACTGGATTCGTGGATTAATGGGCTAGTCGGATTAGTCTTGGAAAAAAGCCCCGTTGTTGCCGCTGCGCGAAAACGAAACCTCCAGTGCCTCGGCATCGCTGGAGTAGATGGGGTAGGTGTCGGTGAAGTCGTAGCTGGAGACCCCACTGCCAACCATGGCATGGCCTGATCCGATAGGGCTTTGCGGACTGGCCGGGCGGCCTTGGGCGGTGGTGTAGAATTGCCCGTAGGTGGACAAACGCAACTCGGCCATCGGTTGCACTGGGGTAGGCCATAGCCATGAGCCAACAAGCCAGAAGCCCCCGCCAATAATCAGGGTGCCCATAAACCCGGTTAAAAATGGAGTAACCAGGTCCGGTGTGTCGGAAGGTTGTGTTAATTCAAAAGCCATGGTCCGTTTCAAAGTCCCTGTTGTCGTGGTGGTAACCGGGCCGTCTTCCGGGGGGCCGAAGTGATAAAGGCCTTCTGGGAAGCGGATTTACCCAAGGGGGCTTGGCGGACAAAGGGGCGTTTAAGGAAAAACCCCTAATTACTATTATTGTAGCTTATTAAAAAGCGCAACGCCAGTCAGGGCTGGAATTTAGAGCTTTAATGCTAAAAAAACAAATAAAAAAGGCGTCGTGAAATTTTTTGTGGGTAATACGTTAAAGGCCTTTTGTAGTGCTGGTTTTAGCGCATTTTTTGAGAGCAAAAATCTGGTGAGACCAGGCATGCTGGTTAATTGTTAAAAGTTACTTAAAATTTAAAAATCGGCCGCTTGTCCTCTGGGTTTTGGTCTATTTACATCTTGGGCCAGATTGCCTAAGGTGGAAGGGTAGTGCTTTTTAAGACGGGTTGTTGTGATGCTGTGGACCATTTTTGTTATTCTGCTGGTGCTTTGGTTGTTGGGGATTGTCAGCGGCAATACCCTGGGCAACTATATTCACCTGCTCTTTATCATTGCCGTGGTGATGGTCTTGATTCGAGTGATTCAGGGGCGCCGCCCGTTTTAGGCGGTGGTATGGTGTAGGGAGTAATCAGAGGTTGATGTTGGTGACCGATGTATGAACCACTACTTTGTGGGATTGGCTTTTCTTTTGTTTATGGGCATGGCTGCCCAGTGGTTGTCATGGCGCCTAAAGGTGCCCTCCATTTTGCTATTGTTGTTGGGTGGATTTTTTAGCGGCGCCGTTCTTGGTGTGGTTCGGCCCGATGAACTGCTCGGTGATCAGTTGCGAATGGTCGTGTCGCTGGCTGTCGGCATTATTCTGTTTGAAGGCGGCCTGACGCTGAAGCTTGAAGAGTTGAAAAGTGGGCCCAAGGTTATTCGTAACCTGCTGAGTTTGGGGGTGATGGTGACATGGCTGTTGTCGACCTGGCTGGCTCATGTGGTGCTGGGGCTGGCGTGGCCGTTGTCCTTGTTGACGGGGGCCATTCTAATTGTGACCGGGCCGACAGTAATGGGCCCCATGCTGCGGTTTATACGGCCCTTGAACGAACTGAACCACATCTTGAAATGGGAAGGGATACTCAACGACCCCATTGGGGCTGTTGTGGCGGTGCTAACCCTTGAATCGATTTTAATGGGTAATGTCTGGGCCGGTGGAGTCTGGATGTTATGGGGAATCGTCAAGACCTTTGTGGTGGCTTCACTGATTGGGGCTATTTTTGCCATATGGCTGGTGCTGATTATCCGACGCAATTGGGCCCCGGAGATGATGCACAATGCCATGGTGCTGGCCATGGTGATGGGCGCCTATGCCTTGTCGAACGTGATGCAGCATGAAAGCGGCTTGCTGGCGACCACCGTTATGGGCATTGTTTTGGCCAACCAGAAGGCCGTGTCGATTAGTGCCATTGTTGAGTTCAAGAAAACACTGCAGGTGTTTTTCATTAGTACCTTGTTTATTCTGTTGTCGGCGCGGTTGACCTTGGCCGATCTTTCCCAGCTGGGGTGGAACAGCGTGTTGTATGCCCTCTTGTTGATTGTGCTGGTAAGGCCTGCCGCCGTCTGGGTGTCTACTATCGGGTCGGGTCTGAACTGGCGCGAAAAGCTGTTTATATCGATGATGGCCCCCAGGGGTATTGTTGCGGCAGCCGTGGCTTCCGTGGCCAGTTTTATTCTGGTCGAACGGGGCATCAACGAGGCCGCCATACTGACCCCGCTAATATTCCTGGTTATCGCTGTGACCATTTTGTTCTACGGGTTGTTTAGCCCTGGGTTGGCCCGGTGGCTGAACCTGGTTAAACCGCCCGACAGCGGCGTGTTGATTCTGGGTGCCCACGACTGGGCCATTGCGCTGGCCAAGCATATTTCGGCGCAAGGGCAGGCCGTTTTGTTGGCCGATACTGACCGAGGTAATCTGTACCGGGCCCGGATGGCTGGTTTGAAGGCCACCTACAGCAGTATTTTTTCACCAGTGCTGGTTGATGTGGATCAGCTGCAGGGGATTGGCAAATTGCTAGCGTTGACCCCGAACGACGAAGTGAATTCGTTCGGGGCTCTTCGTTTTTCCGAGTACTTTGGCCGGCAGCAAACCTACCAACTGTTACCGGACGATGTGGCTTTTGAAGCCCATGAGCAGGATGTGTACCACCGGCCGTTTTCAGGGCGCTCGGTGTTTATGGACGGCATTACCTTCAAGTCGTTTACCAAGCGGTTTGCCAATGGCGCCGAACTGGAACGGCTTCGGGTTGTTGAAGCGTTTGCCCTGGCCGACATTAACCATGAATTGCATCTGCCACTGCTGGCTTGGTGTGATGGAGAACTAACGATTTTGAGTGCCGACGACAATGACCTGGTTCTAAAGCCAGGCGATGTGCTGTTGCTACTGACCAACGATCTGCCCTTGCTGCTCAGGCTCAGTTATATGGAGTTGATGACGGCTGACGAAGACGGCTTAGGTGGCGATGCGTTACAAGAGATCGGTGTTGCGCCTGGAACCGGTAAGGTCTCCTAGAACCGAAACCGGTCTGCTAGAGACTGAATCCGCCAGACGCAGCGGCATTTTAAAGCACACCGAAACCGGGCACCAAACCCAACGAGGGTTCGGTGCCCGGTTTAAAAAAGGAATGCTTTTTTAGAGGCGTTGGCCAGGTTTTAACTAGGCTTTAACGCGACGGAACGGCTGGAAATCGAAGCCCCAGTCAATGTCCTGGGCCAGGCTGTAGGGCAGGCTGGGCAAGCAGGTACGGTCGGTGTCGATGATGTCCAAGGTTTCGATGTCATCGCCGTCGCTGCCGATGTTGTTGTTTGCATGCGACGGGTTTGTACGGGAAAGGTGTTTCAGGGCGATGGTCATGAGGGGGTGTTTATCCTTGCTAAACGGCAATGGGCGGTTAACCAATGAGGCATTGCCCGTGCGTTTGGGTTTGTGCTTACCAGCATACGGTGTTGCTGCCCACCGCGAATCCTCCATTAAGAGGATCGTGTACAGGTCACACCAAACATGGGGTTGTCCCAGGCTTGTTGTGGGCTAATTAAGTCAAGGCAAGGGCTCTAGCTTTTTTGTGCCTGGCCAAACTGCAGGGCATGGGGGTTTAGAATTTCGTGTTTCTTGATGGCTTTTTCAGGGACATGATCCGGTAAGCCGTTAAGTGCCATGTCACGGTAGAAGAAGCTGTTCAGGGCGCTCCCAATTTGTCCAATAGCGACCTGGAAGGGATTGTGGGAGGTGGGTACGCCGTAAACGGTGAGGGGCACCCCTAGAATGGGAACCTTACCAACGGCATCTTTGCGGTTCAGGGCTAGCTTGAAGAGGGACAATTCGGCCAGCAGCAGAGCAGCGGTTTTTAGCGTGTTGCTGGTTTGAATAAAGCCGGTGTAGCGGTGGCGGGCGGTTGTGGCCAGGGTTGAAGAGGCCAGTTTGGCGGTTTGGGCATGGCGAAGGGCTTTGCCCCCAAGGAACAGGAATGGGATGGCCCCTAGGTAGGTGAAAAGAACCGATAGGCGGGCGACATAGGGAGAGGGTTCAAAAATACGCTGGTACAACGGGTTGTTTGGTAGCCGGTTGCTGGGATGTTGATCAAGTTCGGGGCTGTTGCTGGGGTGCAGCAGGGCGTGGGCAAAGTGTTTGTGGTCTGCGACGCTGAAGGCCAGCATGTGGGCCAGTTCGCTGGTTAGTGTGGTCAGGCGTTTGCCCAGTGGCCAATGGCTGCTGGGCTGCAGGGCATTCTGGAAGCGGGTCATGTCGTAACTGCGCTGGCGTGGGTCGCTTGGGCTGATGTTTTGGTTGGCAATGGCATTGGCAAAGCCCAGGAACCACAAGCCGGCTGCCAGGACCCATGCGTTGACGCTGACGGATTTCTTGATGTTGGTTGTGGCCGTTGCCATCATGGCGGCCGGAATAAACTGCAGCAGCCCACCCAGGAGCATGGAGGGTTGCTTGTTGGTGACACCGGCCACGGCATCGTTGAGCGCCCCGAATAGAAAGGCGGCGGTCAAGGTGCCTCGGGTGGCCTTGGCAATGGTAGGCAGGGCGGGTTTCAGGGTTTTGGCCAGCTCGCTGCCCTTGCGGCTGCCCAGCCATGCCAGCAGCTCGCCAACACCGCCAACGGAGGCGGCTAGGGGGTACATGGTCAATAAAAACTTGCCGGCCGCAGAGGGCGGGTGTTTTTGAGTGGCTTCGGCGACAGCGGAGGGGCTTTGGTTGCTGCTGAGGGTGCTGTTGGCCGAATAATCTGGTACGGAGCCGTCGGTAGACGGGGCGTCTGGGTAGGGGTTTGTGGAATCCGGTGCGGAGACGGCAGAGAGGTAGCTGACGGGGCCGGGGTGGTAGGGGGGCTGGGCTTGAGTAGGGACGGTAGAGACGGGATTGTAGGGCCGGGCGTATCCGTAGTAGTCGGGGCTGTTGTTGCCGGGTGTACCCGCTAGCCACTGTGTGCTAGGCACAGTAGACACAGGGGGCGCCATGGGTGCTCCGGCTGGTGGCGTATACGGGAGAGGAGGGCTGCCGGCCACCGCCATCCAAATCGAATCCCATGAGGCAGCCATGCGCCCCGATGGCGCCGCAGCCGTGTAGGCCGACGAAGCCACCGCTGCCGGGTGGGGATAGAAAGGGTAGGAATTGACGGGGGAAACTACCATTAATAGGCCTTTTTGGGGTGTTTTTTTTTGAGGGGGGAGGGGCACGGAGACGGACAGGCCCACCTATACCAATGAAGATGAAATGGGGGGATAAATTGCGGCGATGGGGCCGAAGGCGAGACGCTTTTGGGTCGTTTATGGCGAGGCCCAAAAAAACTGCTCCCGGGCAATACTGGTGAAGGCGGGGGAGCAGTTTTTTTAAGTCTGGGGAAACTGGTTATGAATGGTGTCTGCTTAATACTGCGCCCGGTCTGCAAAAAGGCATTGATCCCTGTCCCATCTCGGGGCAGGGCATCATCATCATCGGCATCATAGCCAGTAGGGGGTTGCAGGGGCAGATACGGCGCATGGTGTGTAACAGGGGTCCGTTTCTTGGTGGGAGTTAACCCGGGTCTTAGCGGCTGGTTTTGGTGCCTAGTCTTAATAGAGGGTCTTAATAGGCAGGCTTAATATATATAAGGTATAGACCAGCAGGGGCTCTGAAAGCACCCCAAAAAACTTTACTGCTACAGTGTTATCGTTGTCAAGGCAAATCAACTCCCGGCAACGATCTCTGACCCTATGGCCGGGTACAAGCCAAGCCAGGCCAAGGCTTTTATTTGGGCAAACCGATACGTATGTTTACATCACGGTCGGACACCATTTCCAGGCAAAGGACACCGCACCGTAGGAGGGGGAAGGGATAGAGGCAGAGGGGGTTGGGCGCGAGGAGGATTGTTGAGATTGGGGGGCTCGTTTGCGACAATAGGGCAAAGTGTTTACGGCTGATATCGCTTTCTAACTCGTTATGGTCTGGTGGGAGCCACCTGGTTTTATGCCCGAATTGGTTAACATGAATAATGTCCTGGGCATGATTATGGCCGGGGGGGAAGGTACGCGGCTGTACCCGCTGACGCGGGACCGGGCCAAACCGGCCGTGCCGTTTGGGGCCAAGTACCGCATTATTGATTTCGTGCTGAGCAACTTCGTCAATTCCGGCATTACCCGCATCAACATCATGACGCAGTTCAAGTCCGATTCGCTTAACAAGCATGTTACCCGGGGGTGGCCCATGCCGACGATGTATGGTGATTTCATCGATCTCATCCCGGCCCAGATGCGCATAGACAAGCACTGGTACCAGGGGACGGCCGATGCCATTTACCAGAACATCCACCTGATTGACAACGAGCAGCCCAAATACGTGGCCGTGTTTGGCGCCGACCACATCTACACGATGGACGTTAGCCAGATGGTGGTGTTTCATCAGCGCAAACAAGCCGAGTGCACCATTGCCGCCATTCCCGTCCCCAAAGAGGTGGCCCATGAGTTTGGCATTATCCAGATTGACGAGCATTACCGGGTGGTGGGATGGCAGGAAAAACCACAAAACCCTACCGAGATGCCCGACCGTCCGGGCTGGTGCCTGGCGTCGATGGGCAACTACGTTTACAACACCGACGTGCTGGTTGACCTGCTGAACAAGGATGCGCCACGGCAGGAGTCGGCCCACGATTTTGGCAAGAACGTGGTGCCCGGTTCCATTAAGTCCCACAAGGTATACGTTTATAACTTTTTTGACAACGAGATTCCCGGTTCGGAAGAACACCAGCGCGGCTACTGGCGTGATGTGGGAACCCTAGACGCCTACTGGGAAGCCACCATGGACCTGGTGCTGCCCACCCCGGCCTTGAATTTGTACAACAAGTTGTGGCCCGTCCGAAGCGTGTCGTACCAGGCAGCACCCACCAAGTATTTATGGGACCACGAAGGCCGGAAGGGTCACGCCACCAACTCGCTGGTGGCCGATGGCTGTATCATCAGCGGGGGGCGGTTGGATCGCTGTGTGCTTTCACCCCATGTGCGCATCAACAGCTATTCGGAAATCACCGAGTCGATCCTCATGCACGGGGTGGTGGTGGGACGCCATGCCAAAATCCACAAGGCGATTATTGACAAGGATGTGATTATCCCGCCCCATACCGAAATTGGTGTGGACGCCGAAGCCGACCGTGCCCGCGGGTTTACCGTAAGCGCCGGTGGCGTGACGGTGGTGGCCAAGGGCAGTGTTATTGAAGCGCCGGTAATGACGTAGGGGAGATCAAGTGCAATGATGGTCGATGTCCACAAACCGTTGTCTGTCCGCCACGCCCATGTCCCCAGCCATGCCAGCGTCTGGTTTTGTACCATGGAGGTGGCCCCATTTTCCAAGGTGGGGGGCCTTGGCGATGTGGCCGGTAGTTTGCCCGAAGCCCTTTACCGGTTGCTGTCCCCGCGCGGATCGGACATGGCCATCTTGACGCCACTGCATGGCAAAATGCGCGGCCTTCAAAGTCGGGTGGTGATAAAAGAGTTGGTTGTGCCCCACCGCGACACGTGCTGGCGGTTTAATGTGCATTTGGCTTCTTTGCCCGACGGCAACGTGCCGGTTTATCTGTTTGAGAACCACGACGGGTTTACCAACTTCGAGCAGGTGTACCCGACGCACCTGTCCATTGAGGACGAAGTGCTTCGCTACGAGATGTTTGCCAAGGCCGTTCTGTCCTTTGCGTGTCGCCAATCCGCCAAGGCCCATTTGTTTCATTTGAACGACTGGCACACAACACCCGTGGCCACCCTGCTCCATACGGATCCATCCTGCTGGCCCGCCACACCGGAAACGCGTCCGAAAACCCTGCTGACCATCCATAGCCTGGGCTATCAGGGCATACTTGAGGAGGCTGGCCGAACCCGTAACCTGATGGCCGAGGGAATTCAATACTGCGATGCCCTGACCACGGTTTCTCCAACCTATGCCCGCGAAATTTGTACCCCCGAAGGCGGGGCCGGGTTGCACGGGCTGATGTCGGCCAACCAGGACAAGCTGCATGGGATCCTTAACGGTATTGATCGCGTGGCGTTTAACCCGGCTACCGATACCCGGTTGGCCCGCACGTATCGCGTGGCAACGGTGCAGGCCGGCAAGGCGGCCAACAAAAAGGCCTTGGCCGAGCGGTTGGGGTTGGGGCATGATCCTGACCTGATGCATCGGCATTGGGTGGGTATGGTGACGCGCTTGGTGGATCAAAAAGGCCTGGATCTGGTTTTGGCGGCGCTCGACGCCGGCCTGGTCGAGCAGCCCGTGCAGTTGGTGATATTGGGTACCGGGCAGCCCGATCTGGAAGAGGCTCTGCGCCAAGCTGCCGAGAGACACCCGCAGGTGACGGCATGCATCGAATTTGATCCGGTCTTGGCCCAGCAGATTTACGCGGCCTGCGACAGCTTTTTGATGCCCAGCAAGTTTGAGCCATGCGGGCTGGGCCAGTTGATTGCCCTGCGCTATGGGGCGGTGCCCATTGTGCGCAAGGTGGGCGGGTTGGCCGATACGGTTTTGGACGTGACAGAATCGCCCGAGGCCGGTAACGGTTTTGTGTTTGATGCCTATGAAGCAGAGGGGCTGGTGGACGCGGTACGGCGTGCTGTCGACATGAAGACCGATTATCCAGAAAGCTGGCAGGCCTTGGTTGAACGGGGCATGAGGCAGGAGTGGTCATGGCACCAAAGTGCGCAGGCCTATTGCGAGCTGTACCATCACCTGTTGTGTCCCCAATCGTCCATTGCTTCCTTTTTCCACACATGCAAGTCCATCGTCACCCGCTGCCTGAAAGGATAGTGGTGGCTGTTGTCACTCACGGCCTGCCTAGTGTCCAATGCTGTGTGATCCTGGCATAGATAAAAAACCAGACGAATAAAGGCTACCCAACCCATTGACCCAAGCCGTGCCCATGCAACCCGTTCCCTCCACTGAGCCATCAGGCCCGTCGACCCCTGTCCCTGAACAAGGTCGGCAGAATCAGCTCGACACCTTTGGGGGGGTGTTTACCCCAACCCTGCTGACGATTCTGGGTGTTATTCTGTTTATGCGGGCTGGCTTTGTGGTGGGCGAGGCCGGCATGGTCAACGCCGTGGTTATTCTGTTGCTGGCCAAACTGATTACCTTTTTAACCAGCCTGTCCATTAGTGCCGTGGCTACCAACATGCAGGTTCGCGGTGGCGGCTCCTATTTCCTGATCTCTCGGGTGTTGGGGCCGGAGTTTGGTGGCGCCATTGGCTTGAGTTTGTTTTTGGCCACGGCCTTGTCCGTGCCGTTTTACATCATTGGGTTTATCGAGGCCCTTTTGCTGAATTTCCCGACTCTGGCTCCATGGGCGCTGCCCATCGGTCTACTGACGACGGGCGGGTTGTTGTTCGTGGCATGGGTAGGGGCCGAGTGGGCGGTCAAGGTGCAGTACATTATTCTGACCGTGCTGCTGCTGTCCATTGTGGTGTTTTTGGGCGGGGCGTTGTGCCAGTTTTCGCCCGAACATGTGATGGCCAATCTGGCGCCGAAATTTACCCGTATCAACCCGATGGATCTGGACAGTGACCGGTATAATTTCTGGTTGATTTTCGCCATCTATTTTCCGGCGGTCACCGGGATTAATGCCGGGCTGAACATGTCGGGCGATCTGAAAGACCCTAACCGAAGCCTGCCCAAGGGCACTCTGCTGGCGGTGCTGGTTGGTTTCATTATTTACTTGCTGCAAATTGTTTTGACTGGTGGGGCCTTTGATCGTGCGGTGCTGGTCCGTGATCCCTTTAAGGTGTTGTTGGACAATGCCTTGTTTGGCTGGGGCTTCTTGGTCACGGCCGGGGTGTTTGCCGCCACGCTGTCCAGTGCCTTGGGTAGTATTCTGGGTGCACCCAGGGTGCTGCAAGCCTTGGCCCGGGATCCGATTTTGAGTATGCTCAAGCCGTTTGCCAAGGGAACTGCTAAGGGAGACGAACCACGGCGGGCGTTGATTTT
This sequence comes from Cyanobacteria bacterium HKST-UBA04, assembly GCA_020431915.1. Classification (GTDB taxonomy): domain Bacteria; phylum Cyanobacteriota; class Vampirovibrionia; order Vampirovibrionales; family JAGQHJ01; genus JAGQHJ01. The sequence continues at coordinate 25,494 of JAGQHJ010000014.1, forward strand.
GACGGCTGCCATAACCAGCGGGGTGTTGTGGTGGGCCTACGGTGCTTCGGGGGGTGATGCCCTGAACGCCATTGCTGCTATTATTACCATGTTTTTTCTGTACACCTATGGCGTCATTAACATGGCCGCTTTTATCGAGGGGGCCGGCAACAACCCATCCTTCAGGCCCCGCTTCAAGTTTTTTCATTGGTCGACGGCCATGGTCGGGGCGTTGGGCTGTTTGTTTGTGGCATTCCTGATTAACTTTACCGCCGCCCTTGTGGCGGCCGTTTTGATTACCTCGCTGGTGCTTTACCTGTGGACGTCGCAAACCCAGGCGTCGTTTGGTGATGCACGGCGCGGTTTTGTGTACGCCTCGGCCCGACGAAGCATGCTGAAGCTGGCCGACATGGCAGAGGACGCCAAGAACTGGCGCCCGACGATGCTGGTGTTTTGCGGCAACCCGGCCAACCGGGAGGCTTTGGTGAGTTATGCCATCTGGCTCAGTTCCGGTCGGGGCATGACTTTTTTGGCTAACGTGATTATCGGGCAGGTAAAAAACTGCTTGGCGCAACGTAAAGCAGCCCTCAAGCAGTTGCGCGACTTCTGCCGCGAGAAACGTATACAGGCTTTTGCCAGCGTGGTAATTGCCGACAGCATTGAATCCGGCATTGAGACGCAGATCCAGACATGCGGCAGCGGGTTTATTCATCCTAACCTGGTGGTGTTTGGTTGGCGGGGCGATCCCGAAGACATTCACCGGTACGTCGAGCAGTTGCGTATTGCCCAGTCGCTGGGCATGAGCATTGTTATTATGAACATCCGCCACCTGCCGTCGCCGCTGATGCGCAAGCATATTCACATCTGGTGGCGGGGCAAGGCCAACGGGCACCTGATGATGATTCTTGGGTTTCTGTTGTCGGACAACTGGGAATGGGGCAACAGCAAAATTACGGTCTTGCAAATGGTACGTGACGAAGCTGGCCAGCAGCCTGCCCTGGACAACATGAGCGCCTTGATTCAGGATGCCCGGATTGATGCAACGGCCCAGGTCGTGGTGGGCGGTGGGCAATCGTTTGAAGACGTTATGGTGAACCATTCCAGCCATGCCGACTGCGTGTTTATGGGCTTCCAAATTCCCGACGACGACTTGGAACGCGAATGGCACCATTTCTACAAACGGGTGCTTGAGCAATTGCCTTCTACCATACTGGTGCACTCCGCCCTGGAAAGTGATTTGCTTAGTGGCTAACCACACGATTACCTGGGCCGACTTCGAGCAGGTTGAGCTGCGTGTCGGCACTATTATACAGGCCCAGGTGTTTGCCGAGGCCCGTAACCCGGCCTATAAGCTGTGGGTAGACTTTGGCGAGCCCTTGGGTGTTAAGAAAAGCAGTGCCCAAATTACCAGGCATTACCCGGATCCGTCAGCATTGCTAGGCAAGCAGGTGCTGTGCGTGACCAACTTTGCGCCCAAGCAGGTGGGGCCTTTTATGAGCGAAGTGCTGGTAACGGGCCTGGTTACGACGACTGGGGATGTGGTACTGGTGGTGCCGGATGAGCGGGTTCCGGATGGGACGTGCCTGGCTTGAAAGCGGCCGGTTTTACATGGCCGGTTTTACATGAAAGGCGATGTTGGTGATGGGCCGTCTGGTTTGGGCCTGGGCGTCCAGCACCAAGGGTTTTGGGTCGGCCCCATGGAAGACCTGGGCATGGGCCAGGGGGCTGTTGAAAAAAATCATGGCCAACCGATCATGGCCGGCGCTTAAATCCAGGTCTTCAACCACGTGGGTTTTGGCCGAAAGCTGGTAGGGCAGGAGGGCTTTTCGGGCACTGCCCGACAAAAAGACGGCCTGCTCGCCATCGGGGTAGGTGTTGCCGATAAAACTCTCTTCAAGGGTGTGGTTGGTTTCCTTGAATCCCTGGCGGGCATCGAGCAGAAACGGAATGCCGGTGCCGGGGGCCAGGTTGGTGTTGTCACCGTAAACAACGGCCACCAAAGGCCATCGAACCAGATCGAGGTGGGCAAACTTGGGGGTGGTGCCGTTGGGAATGTAGTCGACTGCCTGCCCCGTGGCCACCCCGTCGGGTTTGGTAATGGTAACCGAGGCGTTAATAGGAGCATCGGGGCCTGGCTGGGTCATGGCAAACGGCCGGAACGAGCTGTCTCGAGCCGCTGCGTTGGCAGGCTCCAGGGTCACGGGGGCCATCAGATCCCGCTGGGTACTGAGCAGTTGGTGGCCGGCCAGTTCGATGGTTTGTCGCACGAAGTCCTCAAAGCGTTGTCGGTTGCCAAAGGTTTTGCCACCCTTGTCCACAATCATGGCGGCCCGTGGTGTACGGTCGTCCATGGGGCCGTTGGGGCCCAGCAGGTATTGACGAACCAAGCGGTCCACAAACGAGGCCGAAGGCCGTAAGGTGGTGTGGTTAAAGTTCTGGGTCGTTACGTCAAGCAGTATGTCGGGGCGTTCCCCTGCCCGGTTGCTCCAGCCAAACCGGGTGGGTTGGGTGTGTTTGGGTAAACCCATCGGGATGGCTTCGCCAAAGGGTGGGGCGTGGTTGGCGCGCCTGACGCAAGGACGTCAAACGCGTTAAGGATGTAGAAGGAACAGCCCGACCCAGGGGCGGTATTGCTTGGATAACCATGATATAAATTTTGTCGCTATTAGTAAGTGAACGCTCTACGAAGAAGCGTCCATCATAAAATACCGGCCCCCCGGCGTACAGCCTCTGCACGGACATTGTTACAGTCTTTTTCTGCATGTGTAGGGGCACTTGCCCGGATTTATGCAGGCTGATGGCCGTAGGGCTGGAGGTGGCTGACCAGATCGTTTCTTTTCCAGGAAACGCTGCCCCCTTTGGCCGTAAAGGAGTTTGCCCAGTTGTTGAGCAGTTCCACACAAGCCGAATCAATGTAATCCACCCGTTCCAGGTTTAGGCAGACGCTTCGATTGGTGGGGATGTCCTCAATGGTTTCGGCAATGCGCGGTAAGGAAACAAAACTAGCACTGCCCGCTAACGTCAACAGTACGGTCGAGCCGTCGTCGTTCATATTAATGTCTAGGCGACACAGGGCATAGAGTAGTCTGGCCAGTGACAAGGCAAAGCCGATGATAATTCCTTCAAGCAGGCTTGTTAGTACAATGGCAATAACGGTTACTATAAAAATGACCAGTTCGCTTTTGCCGTAACGCAGCAGCTTTTTGGCCTGGGCGGGGTTGAAAAGTTTCCAGCCGGTATACACCAGAATGGCGGCCAGCGAGGATGTGGGAATCAGGTTGAATAGGTTGGCAAATAGTGTGACGAGCAACAGAATCCACAGGCCATGAATAACGGCAGACCAGCGGGTTTTGGCCCCAGCCTGTACATTGGCTGCGCTTCGGACAATGACCCCGGTGATGGGTATGGCACCGACCACGCCGGCCAGCATATTGCCGATGCCTTGGGCTATCATTTCGCGCCGGTAGTTGGTGCGTATGCCAGTGTGCATGTGATCGATTGCCGTGGAGGTGAGCAGTGACTCGGCACTGGCCACAAAGGCAATGGTGATGGTGTCGTATATAAATGCCCATGAAAAGGGTGGCAAGGCATTGATGTGCAGGAAGTTGAGCTGGGCCAGGGCATTTTTAGGTACGTCGAGAAACTGTATGGGGAAATCGAACCCGTGGGAAATAACGATAGCCACCAGTACCCCAACCAGGGGAGCAGGTATCAGTCGTAGTTTGCCGTGTTTTGGTAACTGGTTCCAGCCCACAATACTTAGAATGGTGGCAATACCCACAAGGGCGGCAAAATGATGATCCATGCCATCGTAAAGGTTTACGGCTTTGGAAACGGCTGCCGGGAGGCTTAACAAGTTTTCCAGGGCGGTGGCTTTGGATCGGTCATCTATCATCACATGGAATTGGCTGGCAAAAATCACGACCCCGATGCCGGCCAGCATACCTTCGATGACCGACAGTGACACGGCACGAAACCATCGGGCCATGTTTAACAGGCCCACGATAACCTGCAAGAACCCTGCGGCCAGAATACTGACCCCTAACGCTTCAACGCCATGACTTTGCACGATATCGTAGACAATCGTAATTAGCCCGGCTGCTGGACCGCTAACCATTAGGGGAGCACCGCTGAGCCCACCCACCACGATACCGCCAATAATACCCGAAACCAGTCCATAAATAGGTGGTAAGCCGCATGCCAGAGCGATACCCAAGCATAAGGGAACGGCCACCAAGAAAACGACAATGGAGGCTAGGACATCACCGAGGATGATTTTCTTATTAAGGTGTTTCAACAAGGGTATTGCTCTGAGCTGATTGCTTCGTACTATGCTACCATTTTTTTTGACCGTGACGGAATGGACGAGTACCCATGTTGAAACTGCCCGTTGGGCCAGGACAAAACCGACACGCCGGGCCGGGGCAACCGGAGCCGGAACCGTTGGGTATGGGGGCTGCCCCTGTCGGGACGAGTATTTCGCGCTGGGCCATGGGCCTGTTTTATAGTCTGGCTGGCTTGAACCATTTTTGGCACCCGGCATTTTACGAAGCCCTGATTCCCCCCGGCCTGCCATGGGCGGAAGGCCTGAACCTGCTGAGTGGGGTGGCCGAGGTCGGGCTGGGGGTGGCTTTGTGCTGGCCCAATGGGGTGCTGAACCGCTGGGCGGCATGGGGGGTGATGCTGTTGTTGCTGGCCGTTTACCCCGCCAATATTTACATGGCCCTTAACCCCAATCGGTTTTTGGCCCTGGCGCCGGCCTGGGGCTTGTGGCTGCGCTTGCCCCTTCAGTTGGTGTTGTGGGCGTGGGCCTGGCAACATACCCGGCGGCCCCGCTTGCCCTCGTCGTTGGAGGTGTGGCCTCAACAAGGCAGAGGGGTTGACGCGCACACATGCTGACTTTGTTGATTCTGTTTATCCTGTTGCAACTGGCCATTGGCTGGGCGGCGGGCCGGTTCATCAAGTCCGAGCAGGATTACCTGTTGGCGGGCCGCAATGTGGGGTTAATTCCGGCCACGTTTTCGGTTTTTGCCACCTGGTTTGGGGCCGAGGTGGTGATGGGCAGCAGCGGGGCCATTGCCCGGCAGGGGCTTTCGGGTGGGCGGGCCGACCCCTTTGGGTATGCCTTGTGCCTGGTCTTGATGGGGCTTCTGTTGGCTGGATGGTTTCGTACCCAGCGGTACGTGACGGTGGGCGATTTTTTTGGAGACCAGTACGGTCGGCGCAACGAGGTGCTGGCGTCCGTCATACTGGTGCTGACGTCATTAATATGGGCGGCTGCCCAAATACAGGCCTTTGCCCTGATCGTCACGGCCCTGGTGCCGGGGCTCGACATGGTGCTGGGGTTGTTTGTGGCCATGTCGGCGGTTGTTATTTATACCTGGTTTGGGGGGCTCTGGGGCGATGTGGTTACGGACATGGTGCAGGGCAGCTTGATTGTGGTGGGACTGCTGGTGTTGTTGGTGGCCATGGTAATGGCAGCAGGGGGTTGGCAGCCGGCCATCGCCCACATCGAGCTGTGGCAATTGTCGCCGGTGGAACGGGGGGCCAGTTGGACGAGCCAGTTGAACGGGTGGGCAATTCCCATTATTGGGTCGATGGTCGCCCCCGAGGCATTGACCCGCACACTGGCGACGAAAAACGCGACCGTGGCCCGGCAGGCATGCTTATGGGGCGGGGCCATGTATTTTTGCGTGGGGTCGCTGGTGTGTGCCGTGGCGTTGATTGGTATCCCCTTTTTAAAAGGAGCGACGGACTACGGCGACATGATGTTGCCCAACCTGGTCTTGTCGGTTTTTCCGGGCTGGATGGCGGTGCTGTTTCTGGCGGCATTGGTGTCGGCCATTTTGTCTACTATCGACAGTACCCTGCTCAGTATTGCCGGCATGCTGGGGCACAACGTTCTGCTGCCCGTCATTGAAAAAAAGACGCGTCATCGGCTCGACGAAGGGCAAAAGGTGCTATTGAGTCGCGTGATTGTGGTGGCAACCGGGGCGGCGGCCATGGCTGTGGCCTTGGGCGGCAAAAGTATCTATGGCCTGGTGGAAATGGCCTCTTCGTTTGGCAGTGCGGGTTTTTTGGTCTGCGTGCTGGGGGCCATCTATGGCGGCCGGTTGCGGGTGGGGCCTCTGTCGGCCACCGCAGTACTGTTGGCTGGTGTGGTTTTTACAGCCCTGTTTCAATACGTATGGCAGTTGCCGGGGTATTTCTTGATGAACCTGGCCAGCTGCGGGGTGCTGTACCTGGCACTCGGCTGGTTTGAGGCGGCCCGAACGACCAAGTGAAGGAATGCTGTTTGGCCGGTTTATAGTTGGTCTGGGTGGTTGCGGTTGTTGGCTGATATGCTAGGGTGGGTTTAATGGGAAGAAGTTCCCAGACCGGTTAAGGAGAAGCACTGCTGGAGCCTGAGACGATGCCTGAGCATGAACAACGACTGTACCTGGGGTGTGACACGGACAACCAGGCTGTGTTTATGTGGCCTGCCATGGCCTGCCGCCATGGGTTGATTGCCGGTGCCACGGGTACCGGTAAAACCGTGTCGCTGAAACTGCTGGCCGAGCAGTTTAGTGCCATGGGCGTGCCGGTGGTGGTTACCGACGTCAAGGGGGATTTGTCGGGGACGGCTGTTGCCGGCAGCAGTAACAAGCATATCGAGGCCCGTTTGGCCCAGATGCCGCTGGATGGGTTTACCTACCAAGGATACCCGGTGGTGCTCTGGGATGTTTTTGGCCAGGCCGGTCATCCGCTTCGGGCAACCCTGGGTGAAATGGGGCCGGTGGTATTGGCCCGGCTGCTTCAGCTCAACGAAACCCAGCAGGATATTTTGGTTTTGTTGTTTAACGTGGCCGATGACGAAGGCATGCTGCTGCTCGACTGGCCCGATCTGGTGGCCATGTTGCAGTTTGCCCTGGCCCATGCCCGAACGCTTTCCAACGACTATGGCCATATGTCCAAGGGCAGCCTCAACGCCATCCTCAGAAAAGTTCGGGCCCTTGAAAGCGAGGGGATGGAAGCGTTTTGTGGCGAGCCCGCCCTCGACTTGATGGATTGGTTGTCCCTGACACCCGAGGGTAAAGGGTCGGTTCATGTGCTGTGTGCCGACAAATTGTTTTTAAACCATCGGCTATACGGGGCCGTGTTGTTGTGGCTGTTGGCCGAACTGTACGAACGGCTGCCCGAGGTGGGTGATTTGGACAAGCCCCGGTTGGTGGTGTTTTTTGACGAGGCTCACCTGTTGTTTGACGAACTGCCGGCCCCCGTTCTGGACAAGGTGGAGCAAGTGGTGCGGCTGATCCGATCCAAAGGGGTGGGCCTGTATTTTGCCACGCAGCAACCGGCCGATATTCCCCAGGCCATTGTCGGGCAGTTGGGCCATCGCATTCAGCATGCCTTGCGCACGTTTACCCCCCATGATCAGAAACAGCTCAAGGCGTTGGTCGATGGCTTCCGAACCCATCCGACCCTGGATTTACAGGCGGTGATTCCGGCCTTGAAAGTGGGGGAGGCATTGGTTAGTGTGCTCGATGAAAATGGCCAGCCAACTATACCGGCACAAACCATGATGGCCCCGCCGACCAGCCGAATTGGCCCCCTTGGCGAAACCGAACGACACGAGATTATCAGGCAGTCGCGTTTTTACGGGCGGTTTGAAGAACGCATTGATCGCACGTCTGCTCATGAGCAGGTGAAAGCGCGCCTGCAAAATCCTGAAAAATCTGAAAAATCGCAGCAACCACAACGGGCGAGTGAGGCCAACACATCCCGTCGTGGCCAATCGGGATCGCAGGCCTTTTTAAACAGCGTGCTTCGGGCCTTGGGCAGCCAGTTGGGGCGCATTGGTATGACGGCCTTGGTGGCATGGTTGTTTGGCAGGCAGGTGAGTGGCGGTCGATCCCGGCGGCGACAAACCTCTGCTCAGGCTTTTGGCAACAGCGTGGCCAGAAGCATCGGCACACAAGTCGGGCGTCAGTTAACCCGTGGTGTGCTGGGCAGCCTACAACGGTAATCTGCTTTGGGTTGTTGTACCGTTTGTTGGCTACGCTTCCCATCAAAGTTGTCGGGCCGATCACTCTAAAGAGTTTCTTAAATTCACGCCAGCGCTATTGCAAGCCCCAACAAACTTCTCTAGAATGAAGTAACTTCTTTGGAAATAGTGGCTTGAGGAACAAAACCTAATTCGGATCCCCGTGCTTTTTCCCTTGTCTTAATCGTGTGGATAAGCCGAACCGCATTGTTTGACGTCCCGGTTTTCTAATGGCGTTTTCGGGACTGTGTACCGCATGGGCGGTTGTGATGCGCTTGGTTAACAACACACCGTATGCTGCGAGGCGTTTTTGGTTGCATGGTGGTGCCGTTGCCGTTCCCCCGATTTTCTGTTGCCCAGGAAGTCCCCCATGTTCGCGAAGCGGGCGGACGTGAGGCGTATCTGTGATTCCGTGATCCCAAGTATTGTGGTGTTGGTGGATTACGGTGGCTTGCCGCCTTTGGCGCCGGCATAGGTCGGGCCAAGGGTTTGTCGTGCTGCCGTGGTTCAACGTCACAGTCAGAACATAAGGAGATGACCCTACGATGGCAGGACTACAAGGCATAGGCCAAAGTGCCGGTTTTAAACTAAACCCGGCTCAGCAGGCTGGCCAAGCAGCAAAACCCCAACAGGGTGGCGGTGGCCAACTGGCTCAGTTTGCCCAGCAGCTGCAGGCTGGTCAGCAAGGCCAAAAATGTCACAAAGGTGGTTTAGCCTAGGTTAACGCCTGACTGTAACACATCAGCAGCGTCCGTTGAGGTGAGGTTTTCAAAGCGTTGTGTGCTTTGTTAACCGCTCAATCGGACGCTGTCTGATACGTATTTAATTTTTTTTCGTTGTTATGGCTTAAGCCTAGGCGCTGGCCAAACCACCGCCGCCACCAGCTTGTGGGTCTTGCTGACCTTCCTGGCCGCCGCTGAGTAGGGCTGCTAAGAGCGCTTTAATCGCTTGGTCATCTCCGCCCTGACCTTGCCCTTGGCTTTGCTGAGTAAGGGCATCGGTACCGCTGGGACCAGCAATACGACCAACGTTAGATGTAGCTCCAATCATGATGATTTACCTCCAATTCGGTGCACTCAAATATTGTGACGCTTTGCACCGTAACCCTATAGACTGTATTCTGCCTCTGTAAACCTGGTTGTGATTTTGAAAATACGTGTTTGATTGTACAAGTTGAACTGGTTTTGAAATGCGTTTAAATGTGTTGATGCATGATGATTACTGGATGGTTGCTTAGCGCGAATCCGTTAGGGATGGATCTTTTTGCTTACGGATTTGCTTAAGGACAGAAACCATGCAATCAGTTTGGAAACCCGCAGGGGTTCTATTCTGAATGCTGATTCGGCAGGTGCCATCAACATGCCAGCTGGCCCGGCAAACATATACGTGCTACCCATTTTTTCCGCCGTCCTTCAATAAGAATAAGGAACCAAACCATCGCGTAACCCTGGGACCGGCTGTCTTTGGTGAGACCGCCCCCTCTTGTGGGGTTGTTTCGATGCGGTTGTTATACACACTTGCATAAATATAAAAACAGTTTGGTGTGCCAAGTTGCCACCATTAATGTTTATTTAGGATTAGATTTTTTATAATGAGGGGGTATTTGCGTGTTACCCGTGTGTTGCCCGTGTGTTATGGGTGCGTTGTTGGTGGGTTTCGGGTATACTCGTCCCCAACCCTCTCTGCCCCCTGCCGCAGCGTTGCGTGGATTCTGGTCCGTTGTCTTTTAGCCGGTTTTGGCTTGGGGGAGGGGTCGCGTGTTTGTGTGTGTGTGTAGATGTATCTGGTTTGTTCAAGAGAAAAAAGAGACGGTAATGGGCGCATCTGACGTATCAAAGCCAGTAGTAAAACCGGAGGATACCGAATCGCTTGCTGCTGTTGAGCTGGTGGTGGATAAGCTGGTTTACGGTGGTGAAGGTCTGGGCCGCCTGCCCGATGGTCGGGTGGTGTTTGTGGAAGGGGCCCTGCCTGGCGAAACCGTGACGGTGACGCTGGACGAAACCGTAAAACGGAAACGTTCGGGCAAGCTGGTTTCGGTTTTGCAACCGTCAGCGTTGCGCTTAGAGCCGCGCTGCTGCCATGCGGCGGTTTGCGGCGGGTGCCATTGGCAGCATTTGGCGTACGAGGCCCAGCTGCAATGGAAGCACCAGATTGTGGCTGAATCGCTTCAGCGCATCGGGCAGTTTGAAGCCGCCGTGGTTAAGCCGCCAATTGGCTTCGATGCCGAGGCGGGTGGCGCATGGCGGTACCGTCAAACGGTTCGCTGGGCCGTGCATCAAGCGGGAGACGGCCGGTTTGCCCTGGCCTATCATCGCCGGCACGAACACGAGGGGTTGGTGGCCGTAAGCCAGTGCCCGGTTTTACCCGTGCCGTTGGAGAGGCTCATTCAGGCAATTAACGATCATGGCCAGGCGGTGCTGGCCATGTGTGGCGAGGTGGTGGCACGCATCGCCACTGCTGGTACCCAGACGGATACCCAGACGGATACCCAGACGGATACTGGGACGGATACCGAGTCTGGTACTGGGGCCGATACCGGTTTATGTGTGGTGGGATTTTGTGCCGCCCCCGATCGGCTGGAAGACGTATTGGGCTATACCGGATTGTCGGCCTTGTACGACACCCTCAAGCAAGCCGTGCCGACGCTCTCCGGCCTGCAGTGGGTGCTGCCGGATGGCGCTGTTGTCAGCGACGAGGACAACGGTGATGGCAGCGACGATCACAGCGACGATCACAGCGACGATCACAGCGACGATGACAACGACAAAGAACAACCCACCGACTTCCAACCGGTGGCCGGTACGGTTGACGTGGAAGCCAGGTTTACAACCACTGACGGGATCTGGACCTTTCCGTTGGGGGTGGGGCATTTTTTCCAGAATCATGCGGCGGGGGCCCAGGCGTTGCTGGATGTGGTTGAAGCGCAGTTGCCACCGGCTTCGGGGCCAAAGGCCGAAAGTCTGCTGGATTTGTATGCCGGGGTGGGCTTTTTTACCGTGCCGTTTGCCCGGCGGTTTGATCGGGTGGTGGCCGTGGAAGGCCAAGGCGAGGCGTTGGCCCGGCTGGTCGATTATGCGGCTGGACAGGGCTTGATTAATATTATGGCCCTTAACCAGTCGGTTGAATCGTTTGTGACCTTGCCGGCCGAACCGGTAACGGTAACCCTGCTTGATCCGCCCCGTAATGGCGTCAAGCCGGCCGTGCTGGCATGGGTGGCGGCCAACACCATGTCGCGTATTGTGTATGTTAGCTGTAACCCCACCACCCTGGCGCGCGATTTACGGCAGTTGTGCGAGGCTGGTTGGCAGTTGGCATGGGTGCAGCCTGTGGATATGTTTGCCCAAACCTACCACATCGAATGTGTGGCGATGCTGACCCGGCGACCTGATGTGGCTGCCGATGTGGCTGAGGATGGGGATGCACAGGGGAAACCCTCCCCCGCATCGGCATAAAAGGGCGTTTGGAGGAGGGTTTTGTTAAGGGGATATCTTGGGCGTTTGGGGACTAGTTTTTGGCGACTTCATCCTTGACCACGAAGGAGCCGCCCCAGATGGCCTGGTTGTCCCATTGCTCGAAGGCTTTGGCAAAGGCGTTCATGTCGGCCTCGGTAATCTCGCCTGTTGGGGTTACAAAATACACCACCGTCACCCGAACAGGTTCTTCGGCCCGTTGGCCGCGATACCCCGAGCCGGCATTATAACGGCCTTCGGTTTCCCCGTGGCCAATGGCCACCTTGGTCAACCCCGGGCCATTGCGACGCAGGGCTTCGGGTTTGGCCGCAGCACTTTTCTGGGTTTTTAACATGCCGCCAGCGCTTGTGGTCGGCATGGGGGCGGCCATGTCATAGGCCACATTGCCGCTGCCCATTTCCTCGGCCTCATACATGGGCGGGGCGTCCGGGTAGTAATAATGCCGGTTGGGCGGTTCTCCCATGTTCGACAGGCCAATACTGGTGGCTTCTTTTTTCAGGGGAATTTGAATCAGGTAGTACCGTTGCACGTCCACGTCCATGCCTTGGGCTTTCAGCTGTTTCTCCAGTTGCAGCAGGTCCGGGCGATCTTCGGCACGGCTGGCCGTGAAAGGCGCCTTTTGGCCGTTGATGTCGGCATACAGCAACTGGTGATTGCCGGGGCCGACAATGGCGTTGGCACTGCCTTCAATCACATCGGTAATTACAAAGTTGGTCGAACCGTAGGGGTAAATGCTGAAGTTGAATGCGGCACGCGGGGGCTTGCCGGCCACCGAGGCGTCACGCATTTGGTGCGACGGCACGGGTACGACGGCAAACTGGTTGGAGACAATTACATGCTTGTCGTGCTGTTTGGAGGTCAGCCCCAATTCCTGCAGACGTTGGGGCAGGGTTTTCTCCAGGGTACGGCTGCCGCTTTTGGTGTGTACCTTTATTTTGTCGGCGGGGACCACCAGCACCTTGTCACGAAAATTGCCGTCCCGGCGGACCGACATGGCCAACTGGGCCGAATCGGGCTGGCGTTCGTCCTTGCGCACCCAGATCCCCACATCGCTGATGCGGTCGCCCCAGACGCTGTTTTTATAGCGGCCAATGTCTTCCCACGAAATCTTGACGGGGTGGAACTGTTTTTGCCCCACCAGATCAAGGAACTGCCGATTGCCGGTCAGGGCAATGGTCTGGTTAAAATAATCTTCCCATGACTCGTCGGCCACCATTGGCTCGGTAATTCGCCGGTTGTCGCGGTTGGCCAGGGCTTGGCACTGGTGGGTGTCCTTGGCAATGGTTTCAATGGCCCCGGTAATCCGGCCCACCAGCGATTGGTCCAGCTTGGGGTTCAATTGAAGGGCTTGGGCAATCTCGACTGCGGCAAAGTCCACTTTGCTGTTGCCCTGGCTAAACCGGCAGTGGGTTTCAACGGCCCCGGCCACCTGGTTACGAATCAGGTTAATCTGCTGCTGGTCCAGCGTAATACTGGCCTGCTTAAAGGCGCTGCCAATGGCTTCGTCCAGACTGGTATCGGGGGCGATACCCTTGTAGGCAAATACCCCAACGCTGCCCAGGGCTAACGTAGCGGCCAGGCCAGCCGTAACTTGTTTCCACATCACGGGTGTTTCTCCTTCTGTTTCTTCACCGTTGCGCTTAAACGCTGTTCTTAAAGCGTTGTCCATACACTATGCCTTGATGACGTGGGGCACGTCAAAAAGTTCTATGGAATTACTTCCGTGACGTTATGTAAAGGCGCATGGCACGCGATTACAAATAACACCGTTACAAATAGCGTGTCACGTGGGTCGGTGCCAACAGTTGCCGCCATGCAATTACCGGCTTTTCCTGGCCGGGGTCCCCTTTCATCTCAAAGCCGAAGGCGTCGATAAACCAGTTGGTTGGTTCGTGGTGCTGGAGGGGATCATTTAGTGTTTTTGGGTCTCGGTGCCGAAACAGCCGCATGTTGGTCTGATTCAGAATAGCTTTTAATGAATGGAAGGTCGTGCCGAGGGGATTGCCATTCGGAAACAGGCGATCAAAGGGGTGTTCGGCCTCAGTGTGGCCAATCACGAAAAGAATGGGGCGCATTTGGTCATCCGGGGGTATTTTAAAGCTGTTGATGGCGTTGACCGGCAGATCAATCCCGGTTGCTGCCAGTTTACGGTCGGCCTCGGTGGCCACGGTTTTAAAGTCAAAGCCAAAGGCATCCACATGGATGCGTCGGTCTTGGCCGGCCATGAAAAACGCCAGGCGGTTCCGGGTCAAATGGTTTACAATGGCCTGTCGCGATAGCAGGGGGGGCTTTGATTTGGCAGACTCTAGGACATTATGTGCCAGGTCGTAGCCCAGTTTGTGGTAGGTGGCATATTTGGTAAACATCTGGCCCAGCCGCGTCTCATGGCTGGTTGTACGCCACCCCGGGCTCAGCGATTCCAGAAGTGTGTAAAACGACCGAACCAAGGTGGTCATCTCGGTACCATGGGTCTTAATATCCTCCATGGCAATCGAGTCGACACCAACAAAGGGCCTAGTTTCGTTGCCTTGTACGTCTTCGGGGTTCTGGGTGTCATGGGGGTGGAATGGTCGGGCGACTCTTTGCAGGGTCATGGTCCTTGCCCCGCCGCGTCGGGTTGTTGGCGACATACGGACGTGGTCGGCGACGGGTAGCTCAGGGCTAATCGTGCTTACGCTAAATCTTTTGCCACCGTGCCCACTGTGCTCCACGGCCCCGGCAAACGATGCCGAAAACGGTCGCTGCTGCGACGAGGCGACAGCGGTGCGCCGCGCCGTTAAGGCAGGGGCGCTGGATAGCGAAGGGTGTACGTATAAAGAGTGTACGTATAAAGGCATCATAAGAGACACTAAACAACTTGTGAAACGCAAAAAATGAGGGGAAGAGAAGAAACCTAAAAGCCGGGTTCGGATGATTGCGGGCGGATCAACCGTCAGCCCACACCAGCCTAGGGTCACCATTCAACAACTAGTACGGTTATACCGTAAGCTGTACAAAAATAAAACCATCAGGTCCTGCAAAATTGAGGAGTGTGAAGCCGATGTTAACAGGGCTTGGCATGGTTTTTCGGAATGCTGTGGGTTATACCTTGCCTAACGTCACCGATTTGCGGAACTTGATGGTGATTTTAGGCTTGTAATCCCGGTCGTGCCGGTTGTCGTCGTCTACTTCAAACCCAAAGGCATCCAGGTACCAGATGGGTCTATCCGTGGGCTGGGGCGACGTAACGGGTTTGGCAGCCGGGCCTTTGACCGAAGGCGAATGACCATTGTTTTCGGGGGTATAGGTGCCCACCACATAGTAAATTCCGTGGAGTTGGGCCGTATCGTTGTCAATCACCAGGGCATTCAGGGCTTCCTCGGGAACCTCCAGGCCGGCAGCCCCCATAAACGTGCGGGCGCTATTGGCGGCATTCAGCAAGCCGTCATTGAGGGGTTTGTGGTCGGTGGGGTCGTGGAAGGCGGTGCCGACGGGGGCGTGATGACCGGGCTTGATGGGGCGATCCCGCATATAAAACAGCTTGATTTGGTCTATCCCCAACATTTTCGGAAAGCCGTCGGTACGGACTGTTCCGGTGGCTTGATCAAAGCTCAAGCGGTGGTAAGTGGCGTAGCGGGCAAAGTGTTCTAGGGCAGTGTCTATGAGGGTTCCCTTTTGGCCATTGGCCTCTCGTCTCGTGGCGGCGTCAATGTTGCGGTAATACTGGAGGACTATCCCTTGCATCTCGCTGGCATAGCGGCCAATGTCCTGCAACGGCAGGGCCAGGGGCATGGCCGGTTCCGTGGAGGCCGGTTGCTGCGGCTGGAACACGTCGGTTGGTGGTTGGGAATGTGACGAGGTTGGGGAGCGCTGGTCATCGTCGCCGCCGCCTTCGGCGGTCATGCCAAACCGAGGCCGTAAAACGGCGCCTGTAAGGGTACTTGCAACGGTACCTGTAAAGGCACTTGGCAAGGAAGGATGTAGACGAACTGGCATTATCAAGCCCATAATTCCCTTTGGCGGCGCTAAGAAAAAAAAGAACGGATAAGTAAGAAACGCAGATCAACGGAAACGCTACCGCAGTTAGCTTTACCTTACTGCAAACCGACCCCATAAATAAACCGCCGAGGCCCCCGTAGATTGCCTTTGTGAAGCAAATTTTAACATAGGGTTAATTCCAAAGTGGTATGTCATTAGTATTTACAGGCTGATTTAAATTTTATTTTAATGCGGTATAGGCGGCCATGGCTTGATGGCGGGCTTGGGCGTGGTTGACCATGGGTAAGGGGTAATCCTTGCCCAGCACCAGCTTTGCCCGTTCCAGCTCGGCGGCCGGGGCGCTGGCCGGTTCGTGCAGATACCGGTTGGGCAGGGCGGCCAGTTCGGGCACCCAAGTCCGAATATACGTCCCGTCCGGGTCGAACTTGCGAGACTGCAGGGTGGGGTTAAATATCCGAAAATAGGGGGCGGCATCGGGGCCACAGCCGGTAATCCATTGCCAGCCCATGGTGTTGTTGGCCACGTCGGCGTCTACCAGCGTTTGCCAGAACCAGTCGGCCCCCGCCTGCCACGGAATCATCAAATCCTTGACGAGGAAGGACCCCACGACCATTCGAACCCGGTTGTGCAGCCACCCGGTATGCCACAACTGGCGCATGCCGGCGTCGACGATGGGGTAACCCGTCAACCCCTGCTGCCATGCCTTCAGGGCTTGGGGGTTGTGCTGCCAGGCCATGCGCTCGAATTTCTGATCCATCGGGGTATCGGGCATCTGGGGAAAATGGGCCAGGATGTGGTGGGCAAACTCACGCCAAACCAGCTGCCTGAGGTAGGGTTCGCCCTGTTCCTCCGGGTGGAGGTGGCAATGGTTCATCACTTCGGCCCAGAGGGTTTGCGGGCTTATTTCGCCGAAATGCAGGTGGGGCGATAGTTGGCTGGTACCGTCCAGGCCGGGTATGTCGCGCTGGTGCCCGTAGGCTGCCACGGCCTGGTTTAAAAACGTGTCGAGCCGCTTCAGCGCACCGGCTTCGCCGGGTTCAAAATACCGGTTAAACCCCTCGGCCCAGTTTATTTTGGGCAGTAAGCCCAAGGCCGGCAGGGGCAATGTTTCGGGCCAGTGTATGGGCGCGATTATTTGGCTGGGTATCGGTTTGGGCTTGGGCCATGTAATTAATGGCCGAAAGGCCCGGTAAAACGGTGTAAACACCTTGTAGGGCCGGCCTTGCTTGTTGGCCAGGGCTGTGGGATCCAGCAAGAGATTGGTGTTCAATGCCTGGAAGGACACGCCGTTGGCTCGGCACCACCCGGCCACGGCCTCGAGCATGGGGGCCTGGTGGGGTTCGAAATGCTGGTCGGTAATCAGGTGCCGAATCGTGTAGACGGCCTGCAGGTGCTGCAGGGCCACGTTTGGGTCGGCTTGGAAGAGGCTTAGCCGAAGCCCTTTCGTCTGCAAGCTATCTGTAAGCGCGGCCAAGCTATGGTGCAGCCACCAGTTGCTGGCGGCCCCACGCTTTAATTGAGGGTAGTGGGGCGGGATGGGGTGGTGGATGTAGACTGGCACAACCGGACAGCCGGTTTCAAGGGCTGCC
>JAGQHJ010000159.1 GCA_020431915.1 Cyanobacteria bacterium HKST-UBA04
CCGAGCAACGCAACCTGCTGATGGCCGGCGGGGTGCCCGACACGAAACGCATGGCCCAGATGCTGCTCAAAGACTTCCGCCTCAACCGCTGGGGTGGCGTTACACTGGAACACGAAGCAACACCATTCCCCGGTGTCTCCTCATGATTAAACCCGCACAATACTTACATAGCCTTAAAAAACTTTACCGGCTACATCGGTTTATTGTGCTGCTGCTGGGCCTGGTGGCCATTCTCCTGGCACAACCCCTCAGCGAGCTGCTGGGGTATCACGGCGTGGTTATCCAAATTTTGTACATCGGCCTGATTGCCATTACCTTGTATGGAGTCAGCAGCAGCAAGCAGCACCTCGTACCCGGCATCATTCTGGGGGTGCCCTGTTTGATACTCAACATCATCGGCTTGGTTTGGCCCAGTGCCATCGTGGACACCTGGGACATCGGCCTGCTGGTTCTCTTCAACCTGTACGTCATCAGCCAACTCTTCCGGCAAGTGTTGCTGCAAACCCGGGCCATCAACATGGATGTGCTCAATGGCGTGGCCAGCATCTACCTGCTAATGGGCATTACCTGGGCCCTGCTGTACATGTTCATCGAGGTGCTGCAACCCGGTTCCATCTGCTTCAGCAAAGGCCAAAAAACCATTGAAAGCTGGAGCACCATGATTTATTACAGCTTTACCACCCTGACCACCCTGGGGTATGGCGACATCATTCCCCAAAACGCCCTGACCCGCATCCTGGCGATCATCGAGG
>JAGQHJ010000160.1 GCA_020431915.1 Cyanobacteria bacterium HKST-UBA04
ACCACGCTGCAACTTGAAGTCACCCCCGTACATTACCCTTCGGCCCGCCCTAATGACGACCACCCCCTTGCCTTGTCACACAAGGTCTACGTCAATGCCAACAACCAGTTTATCGACGCTGACGGCCGACCGGTACCAGAGACGACCTTGCCCATAACCCACCCCGAGCTGCTGCAGGACATCCGCACCGCTGTTGACGTCTACCGCCAGGAAGGCAACATACTTACCCTTTTCAACCAGAGCCGCCAGCGCAAACTCAACACGCTGACTGATCGGTTGCTTCAAGAAGGCCATACCTCTACCGACCTGCTACAGGTGCTGTATGAGCACCTGGGCAACAACCAAGCGGCCCGCAAAGCCCTGAAAGGCATGCTCCGAAATAAGGGGTCTTGGGTACCCGCCTGGTTAAAACGCCTCTGCTGGTGGCAATAACCCCAAGCACCCTTGTCCCGGCCTGGCCGACACCTTAAAAACGCATTGGGCCGACCAATCGGTATGGTCGACCCAATGTGGGGGTTAAAAATGGTCGGCCCGACAGGATTTGAACCTGCGACCTCTCCCACCCCAAGGGAACGCGCTACCAAGCTGCGCTACGGGCCGTAAACATCTAAATTGTACTGGGGGAGGAATCAGTCACCAAACAAAGATACCCAGTGGACCACGCGGACACTCGGAAAGTACCGACACAAGGCCCTCTGTTTTGGTGTGCTTCAGGGGTAAAGCGGTCAATCGGTTAACCGGGTAAAGCCT
>JAGQHJ010000161.1 GCA_020431915.1 Cyanobacteria bacterium HKST-UBA04
AGCGGCGATAGCTGAATAATAGGCCAGCATCGAGCTTTCAGGGGACGAAAAAATATCAACAATCGCGCTGCCTGCGCGAACCTCTTTCACGTAAAGCTTTAATCGCCCACCAGATTTAACTCGTGGCCCAGAGGTTTTTACAAACCTGTTATAACTGCTACTCAATGCCAGTAACGAGAGCGTCATATCAGACAACTCCATTGGCATCTTGTTTTCCAGAGTGACAGTTAATCGGACATCTTTTTCGTCCATTTAAAACCCCTTAATTTCCTTTAACCCTTATTATACAAGGGTTTTGGGCAGACCACCATGAGCTAGATCACCTAAATGAGAACGCTCATTTTATCATAAACACCCTACTGTCAACGAGGGGATAATTACCAAACGTTATATAACGTTACACTCTATCATCATCCTGATTTATATTGTTTTTATAATTATAAGCTTATTTATTACAGCTTCCCTGCTGGTTTTTGCATCGTATCCCTTCTACATCTACTGCGTATCAGCCCCTTGTTTGGTGGCATGGTCTAGCTATTCTGGCTTGCCTGGCCTCTGGCAACATATGGAGTCTGATGGATTCGGGATGCGGTGTATTCACTATTTATTTTAGAGAGAGAACAACTATCAATCGGTTAAGGAGTACAACCCCTATGGATTATTCATCGTATTACACCATCGCCCCTAGTCCCTCGAGCTATGAGTCCACCAT
>JAGQHJ010000162.1 GCA_020431915.1 Cyanobacteria bacterium HKST-UBA04
TACCGGCGAGGATGGGGTGGAGTTGCTGGTTCGTCACCAGGATGTGCTGCCGTTGTGGCAGGCGCTGATCGAGCAAGGCGCCCCACTAGGCCTGTTGCCCGTGGGGCTGGCAGCCCGTGACAGTTTGCGCACTGAGGCGGCCTACCCGTTATACGGGGCCGAATTGAACGAACACCTGACGCCCCTCGAAGCCGGTCTGGGCTGGAGTGTGAAGCTCGATAAGCCCGAGCCGTTTATCGGGCAGGCGGCCTTACAAGCCCAGAAAACCAACGGTCTGGCGCGACACCTGACCTGCCTGGAGATGACGGCCAAGGCCATTCCCCGGCCCCACGATGCCATTGAGGATGAAGCCGGCCGTTCGCTGGGCGAAGTAACCAGTGGCTGTTTCTCTCCGTCTCTGGACAAGCCTATTGCCATGGGCTATATCAATGGCCCGGCTCCCCTGGCTTTGGGGACAACCGTGGCCGTGGTTTGTCGAGGCAAGGCCCAACCGGCCCGTGTGGTACAGCGTCCGTTTTACGGTGGGCCGTCCTAGATCCGGGGCACGGCCATAAAAATTTTTCATTGGACGGCTTGTCACATGAAGGGTTTAACGGCTATTATTTTGATGACTAATGTGATTGAAAGGGTTCACGTTAATGGCCAAGGCTGAAGATTACGGTATTCCCGAAGGAACCAAGTTCTTAGATAC
>JAGQHJ010000163.1 GCA_020431915.1 Cyanobacteria bacterium HKST-UBA04
GTTGTTGACGGTGGTCAGGGCCGCGTCAATCCGGCTGGCTAGTTGGTTGGCCATGGTGTTGGTGCTCACGTCGGTTGAACCCAGTGCCAAGCCGCCGGTGGAGGCGGTCAGGTCGCCGAGGGCCGAGGCGATATCGAGCACGTCGGTGCTGCCGGCAGTGGTGTCGTTGCCCGAACCGACCTGGATACGAACGTTGGCCGGTGCCGAAGCGTTAAGCAGTTTGATACCGTTGAAGTTGGCGGCATCGGCAAGGCGTGTAATTTCCGATTTGATTTGGTCAAGCTCGGTTTGGATTTGCGAGCGCTCGGAGGAGCCGTAGGTGTCGTTGGCGGCCTGCTTGGTCAGCTCGCGCATCCGTTGCAGGTTTTTAACAATGCTTTGGGCACTGCCGTCTGCAATGTTGAGCATGGCGCTGGCGTCTTGGGCGTTGTTAACGGCTTGACGCATGCCGCGAATGTCGGTTTCAAACTGGTTAACAAGGGCCAAGCCTGCTGCGTCGTCGCCGGCGGTGTTGATGCGTTTGCCGCTGCTCAGGCGCAGGAAGGTTTTGGACAGTTCAAAGTTAACCATCGACAGATTACGCTGGGCGTTAATCGAATCTAGGTTGGTATTTACCACTAAAGGCATAATGCTCGCTCTCCTTAGTTACCTGTGCTCTCATCCGTGGACCCG
>JAGQHJ010000164.1 GCA_020431915.1 Cyanobacteria bacterium HKST-UBA04
CCTTTCAGAATGACGCCTATGGCAGCAGTCGAAATATTGTCCCGCCAGGGTATCCGCCTTCGCCAATATACCGATAAACGCAAACCAGGCTCATTGATCTCCCACTTACTCACAGCTTCGATTTAAGGATGATTTGATCAGAACATACTATCAACAGCTATCATTAATAACTTCCTAACTTCAGCTTAAGCAGGAATGCCTTTATGAAAAAATTTTCCCTGTTATCCATCTTTACACTAATGACGCTTATTACCAGTCATTTTGCAACTGCACATGGCGGGCATTTTGATCACTTCAGTTTTGGAATAAACTTAGGTTACCCAGGTTTCTATGATGGTTATGGTGGTTATGGTGGTTATGGTGGTTATGGTGGTTATGGGTATTATGATCCCTTTTTTTATCCACCTTTTTATGGTGCGCCTCCTATTGTCGTTCCTGCAACACCGCCGGTTATAGTATCTCCGACACCACCGGTTTATATTCAGCAGCAAGAGTCGCCTCCAGCGACTCAATCACAAACGCATTACTGGTACTACTGCACCAACCCCGAAGGCTATTACCCCTATGTTAAACAGTGCCCCGGTGGCTGGCAGCGGGTAGATCCCGCACCGCCGACTCAACAATGATCAAGAGGTATGAAATATGTTTACTATCCGCAAATTACT
>JAGQHJ010000165.1 GCA_020431915.1 Cyanobacteria bacterium HKST-UBA04
AACGAGCCGGTCAGCGTAGACGACGATACGGACGAGACGACCGAACCCGCTGAGGACAGCTACGCTGCTGAACCGAGCCTGGTGCCCGCAGTCGATGAGTTGGCCGCGCCAGATGTTTTTGCGCTCGACGAGTTGCTTGAAGAGTTCCCGGACCCTCAGGCGAACCCGCTCGTGCCGTCAGACATCGCCCTCTCGCTCCAGTCGGTCGATCTCGATGAGTCGGCTGCTCCGGAGGCATTGGTCACTCGCAGTGATCGATCCTCTCTCGCTGAAGCGCGGGCCGCTGCTCAGGCAGTGGACGCCGGGTTGGCAAACCTGGACGACCCCGTGCGGATGTACCTGCGCGAGATTGGCCGGGTGGCGCTGCTCACCGGGGAGCGCGAGGTCGAACTGGCCCGCGCGATGGAGCGCGGCGAGTATCTTCGCGCGGTCCGCGCGCGGTTTCGCAGTGAGACCGGCGCCGTGCCAGATGCCGACATGGTCGGCCTGGAGGTTTACCTCGCTCTTCGCGCCGGGTGGCAAGATGCCGCCGCGCTGGCAGCAGCGGTCAGCCTGGCAGAAGCGGACGATGTCGCGGCGTGCCTGAGCAATCTCCTGCCGATCACCCGGTTTCCGGAGGATGCAGTTCGGCAGGCGGCCCAGGAACTGGAGA
>JAGQHJ010000166.1 GCA_020431915.1 Cyanobacteria bacterium HKST-UBA04
AGTGTAGAGTTAAGGGACGGTATGACGCTTACTCTTGGCCACTCGGTTTTATCCGTTCCCGAATTTGGTGGTGTTCGAATAGAAGACACTTATCATCTTACTGAAACCGGCTCTCAACCATTAACGCACTTTCCAAAAACGTTGCATATTAATTCTGCTTAGTTCTCTCTGCTCGATTATTGCCATGTGCCTCGCTTTCAACCGATATCCCAAGTATTGTGCCCGAATAACCCTGTTAATGCTTACCACCCTTTCATTGCCTGAATGACTTCGTCTTCGGTGGTTTTGCAGTAATCGCGGGTGGTTTTAATGTCCGAGTGGCCACAGGCCATCTGAAGCATGACCAGCGATCGCCCTTTGTTGGCGTTAATGGTCACAAAGGCCCGACGGAGGACGTGGGGTGAGACTTTAATGCCCGTTTGCTTACCTAGCCGACGAATACGATTAAGTAAGCCGTCTCGTTGCATCCTAAGCCCCTTGGTGTTCAAAAACAGAGGTGCAGACTCGTGTGTATCCGATAGGGTACATATGTAGCGTTTCATGTGGGCGAGCAACGTTTGGTTCATGCCGACCTTCCTGCGTTTGCCACCCTTGCCTTGTTCCACCATCAGAACACCATTGGCTAAATCCACGTCACCTACGTTTA
>JAGQHJ010000167.1 GCA_020431915.1 Cyanobacteria bacterium HKST-UBA04
CGCCGGAAACACGCAGCCTGGTGCGGCTCGTGATCAGGAGCGTGAGGCCGGAGCAGGCTCCCACCAGTTCGCGCACCGGTGGTCCGGCCGCAATGACCTGCTCGAAGTTATCGAGCACCAGCAACATGGTCCGGTCGGCCAGCCGGCTCACCAGGCGGTCGGACAGGGCCTCGCTGCCCAGGTCCCGCAGCCCCAGACTTTTCGCAATCGTGTCCAGCACCAGGTCGGGATTGCTGATGGGGGCAAGATTGATGAAGACGACGCCGTCGGGAAAGTCCCTGCTGGCATCGCGCGCGGCGGCAACGGCCAGGCGCGTCTTGCCCACGCCGCCGGGGCCGGTCAGGGTCAGCAGGCGCACGGCAGGATTGCGCACGAGCGCGGCGAGGATACGGCACTCCTCATCACGCGCAATGAGGTTGGTCAGGGGAAGCGGCAGCGGTGCGCCCACTGAGGGGACCCTCCTGCTCAGGCGCGCAGTTCCTCGAGCACCGGCGCGAAGGCAGCGATCCCCGCCGGTGTATTTGGCTCCAGCCAGACCTGGAGGTGCGAGATTCCGGCGTCACCGTAGGCGCGCAGGCCGG
This sequence comes from Cyanobacteria bacterium HKST-UBA04, assembly GCA_020431915.1. Lineage (GTDB taxonomy): Bacteria > Cyanobacteriota > Vampirovibrionia > Vampirovibrionales > JAGQHJ01 > JAGQHJ01. Next base: position 582 of record JAGQHJ010000167.1, read on the forward strand.
CGGCAATCTCGGCCGGGGAGCCGGAGATGGGGACGCCGGTCATGGCGGAAGGTTCATGTGGCC
>JAGQHJ010000168.1 GCA_020431915.1 Cyanobacteria bacterium HKST-UBA04
GGGGCTGATGGCGCTCGGTCTTTCCAACCGGGAAATTGCCGAAGAGTTGATCGTCGCTACGGAGACCGTACGCTGGTACACCAAGCAGATCTACAGCAAATTCGGCGTGAGCGGGCGCGTCCAGGCGATCCAGCGCGGGCGCGAGCTGGGCCTGCTCAGTGACGATCGCCCGGCCCCAAGCGAGGCGCTGCTGGTGCCGCCCGGTGTGCATAAGCACCGGTTGCCACCTGCCATCGCGCGCTTCATCGGTCGTGAGGGCGAAATGGCTCAGGCCGGGCAGTTGCTGCGCGAATCACGCCTGCTGACGCTGACCGGCCCCGGCGGCACGGGCAAGACGCAGTTGGCGCTGAAGCTGGCCGAGCAAGCACAGGCCGACTTTGCCGATGGCGCCTGCTTTGTCGATCTCGCGCCCGTCTCGGATTCTGAGCAGGTCATCAACGCCATTTCGGATGCGCTTGGCATTGTCGAAAGCCTCGGCGAAGTCTGCCTGGAAACGACTCAGCGTGCCCTGGCGACTCAGGAACTGCTGCTCTTGATCGACAACTTCGAGCACGTCATCGACGCAGCGCCGGTCATTCCCTCACTGCTGGCCGTCGCGCCGCGCCTGAGAGTCCTCGTGACCAGCCGTGAAG
>JAGQHJ010000015.1 GCA_020431915.1 Cyanobacteria bacterium HKST-UBA04
GGAGCTTTTCCTGGTTGTTGGCTTTCAGCTTCTCGTCCAGGCTGGCCTTGTTCAGGGGCGAGGCCTTGACGGCTACCCCGAGCTTCTTTTCCTGGAAGGTCAGTTCGTCCAGGGCCAATTGCCGCGAGTCGCGGATAATCTGTTTTTCCGTCACGGCCCCCTGCAGCTTGGCTTCGCTCAGTTCAATGCGAACGGCCAGCAGGCTTTGCTGCCACTTGATCTGCTCCGCGATTGACTCGTTCGGGGCGCTCTTGAGCTGGGTGGAAAGTTGCCGAAACTCGGCCTGGGCTTCGTGCAGCGACTTTTTGAAGGATTCGATGTCCTGGTGCAGGATGTCTTCTTGCACCCCGAGTGCCTGGATTTTAAGCTGCGAGGCATGGACCTCGTCCCGCAGCTCGTCGACCCAGTCAATGGAGTAGGGCGGTTTTTGGCCAAAGCCTTGCCAGCTGACCATGGCCTGTTGCACGTCTTTGTCGCGGTTTTTGACGCTGGTCAGCTTTTTCAGGGCGTCAATGTGGTCTTCGTAGGTTTGGGCCACCAGCCCCAACAGGAACTTTTTGCGCTCATAGTCTGACAGCGAGATCCCTAACGGCTGCACGCTCTCGTAGGATTCGCGCGCCATAAAGGCCTGCTTCCGGCGCTGGGCCGTCAACAGCTTGTTTTCCAGCTCCTGGATCTGGGCCTCGATGGGCTTGTCCGAGGCCTGTTCAGCCTCTGACTGCTTGGTGTCACCGGCTTGGTTGGCAGGGGCTGTCTGGTTCATGATTTCCAGCAGCTGGGCTTCGGCTCTGGGCGCCGTTGCTACCAGCCCAGCGACCAATCCGGCCAGCAGGCTGGTCAAGAGTATGACGCTTGCCATCGGCAGGGCAAAGCGGTTTAAGGGGTTGGGGTGCCTGTTAAAACGCCAGGACATCAAAGGAAAACACACCTATGAAGGGTTAAGGAATTTAGGGGTTACAGACATTAGGGGGGACGCGCGCTTGGGCACGGTACAGGGTTATTTTAAGTCGAAGCCGGGGTGGAATCCAAGGTCGAAGCCGGCTAAAATGGCTGTAAACCGTTAATTTGTTATATTTTTTAACGCGAGGTGATATGTCCGGCGCCGATCAACCGATGGCCTATCAAGCCGCCATGTTTGGTGCCGGCTGCTTTTGGGGTGTCGAGGCCGCCTTTCGCAAGGTTCGCGGTGTTGTGGATGCGGCCGTGGGGTATGCCGGCGGCCATACCGACAATCCCACCTACAAAGACGTGTGCGCGGGCCACACCGGCCATGCCGAAGTGGTGCATGTCACCTACGATCCGGCCCAAATCACGTACCCGCAGCTGTTGGCCACGTTCTGGAGTGTTCATGACCCGACGCAGCTTAACCGGCAGGGCCCCGACGTTGGTAGCCAGTACCGCAGTGTTATTTTTTACTACGATGAAGCCCAAAAGCGGGCCGCTCTCTATGCCATTGGACAGTTGGACGTGGCCAAACGTTACCGGGGTCCCGTTGTGACCCAAGTACAACCTGCCCCGACATTTTGGCGGGCCGAGGACTACCATCAGCGGTACTTCGAAAAACAAGGCGGTGGCCACTGCCATATCTAGGCGTGGGCGCCAGAGGCTACCTGCTTAAGAGGTGGCTATCCCCGAGCGAACGCGCGTCTACAGTGTGTGGTTCGTGGCAATCTTGATGGGACGCAGGTGTTTGAAGGGCTCGGTTTGGTCAATGGCCTGTTTTCGGCCCCGTTGCCATTCGGTGAGCCAGTCGTTGCGTACAAAGTCAAAGCAGTTGTCCTGCTCGGCAATGGCGTGGACCTGGCTCATGTCAAACTGGTTGGTATCCAGCATCTCGGTCAGTGCCCAGAAGTTGTCCTTGTGCTCGTTAAACCGTTCAATGGCGTAGTCGTGTGCCTGGCCAGTGGTCATCAGGAAAGGCCAGTCGCTGCCTTCAAGCAGCAGCAGTTGCCGGGCGGCCACGTTCAGGGTGGTCGCGGCATCTGGGCTAAGGTTCGGCACGTCGAGGGTGCCGGCCAATTCAAACAGCTTGGCTTCGGCCTGGTGAATGTAGGTCCACGTCCAGGTCACGTCGTCGTTGGCCCATACGTGGTAGTGGCCACCGGCACCCCAGGTGCTTTCGGGTAGTTCAATGGCCTGTTTCGGGGGCTGGGCCTTCAGGGCCACCGAGGCGGTGTTGGTCGTCAGGGTGGGATGCTGGTGAATACCCCGAATGAGGTGCTTGAGGAAGCTGACGCCCTCGAACCACCAGTGCCCAAACAGCTCGGTGTCGTAGCTGATCATAATCATGCCCGGCTCGCCGTGCTCGTAGTCGTAGTGCCCCAGCAGACCGCTGAGCAGGCCTACGTAGTGGTCGGCATGGCTTTTGGTTTGTTCGAAGGCCAGCACGGGGTCGTACAGCATTTTGGCCCCAAGGTCGCTGTCCTTGCTCGTCAGGCGCCAGTAATGCAGGCCGCTTTCGGTGTCTTTCTTGTGGAACTCCCGGTACAGTCCGTCGCCAGGATAACCGTGGTCGGCGCTCCAGACCTGGAAGCTGGCCCGTTCACAGCGGCCCATTACGGCTACGGGGTAGTCCTTGAGGAAGTAGGGCTGGTACGTGGTCAGGCCGGTTTTGCCCTGCACCTGCATCGGTACTTGGCTAATGCTGCTGTAGGCGCCAAAAGCCCGGCGTGAGTCGCTACGTTCGCTGCCCTCGATGGCATGGAACTCGGTAAAGAAGTATTCGATGCCGTGGGCATGCAGGAAAGCGTCAATGCCGGCGCGCGGTGGGTGGGTGCCGCCGTTAAGCAGGCGGTAGCTGTTGGCAGGAATAGCCGGTCGATAGGCACATTCAGGCAGCCAAATCCCTTTCGGGGCCCGGTCAAAATGCTGCTTGTAGGTTTCCACACCCACCTTAATCTGGAAATCCACGGCTTCGTCTTGCCCAAGCAGGGGCAAAAAGCCGTGGGTGGCGGCACAAGTTACAATCTCGATGGCGCCTTCGTCTTGCAACTGCTTGAAGAAGGGCAGCAGGTGATGGTTGTACTTGTGCTCGAAGCTGTTGCGGATGTTCTGGTAGTAATCCTTGTACCACTGGGCCAGGAAGGCCACATGCTCGGAGTGGGACCGAAGCGTGTCATTGGGGTAGCGCTGCAGATCCTCGTCGGCGGCCTTGATACGGGCATCGAGGAATTCCAGAAAGCCCTGCTGCAGGTGGGCGTCGGCCAACTGCTCGGCTAGGATGGGGGTAATGCCAACGGTAATACCCGGCTTGATGCCCTCATCCCGCAGTTCGTACAGGGCATCGAGCAGGGGAATGTACGTTTCGGCCATGCACTCGTACAAATTCTCTTCGCCAAAGGGCCACATACCGTGCTTGCGGTAATAGGGCAAATGGCTGTGCAACATCAGGACAACCTGGCCAACACTCATAATGCAATTGTGCTCCTGTACTCACCTTGAAGAGGCTAGTGGACAAACGGGGTATTGGGGAAAAAGGCAACCATCAAAAAAGACGTCATATTGAGGCTTATCAGTGTACCGCAATCTTGACGCCCTGTCTAATGTTTGGCGTTGTTGAACCGGGTCTGTGTCAACGTTAGAATGACACTCGTCCCCCTTTCCTCTTTTTGTCCCCGCCGGCAAGGATGCAAAACCCTTGATACCAATGCTTCTGCCCCAACGTATTGTTTTGGCCCTGATAGGGTGCTATCGTCGACTGTCTGTGTTGACCCCGCCGTCATGTCGGTATTACCCGACCTGCTCGTCGTACATGCAGCAAGCCATCGAGCACTATGGGCTAGGGCAAGGCCTATGGCGAGGGCTAAAACGTATTGCGCGGTGCCATCCCTTTCATGCCGGCGGCTATGACCCGGTGTTGCCCGGCCCCTCGTCCAACCAGTTCTAGGAGTTCGTTTTTACCGTGTTCGATTTGATCAACCAAAGCTTTATTTTCCTGCTTGAGTCCATCCACAACATTATTGGCGATTATGGCTGGGCCATTATTCTTATCACCGTTGCGTTCCGCCTGCTGCTTTGGCCGGTAAGCAAATCGCAAATGGACTCGATGGCCCAAATGCAGGCCTTGCAACCCAAGATGAAGGCCATTCAGGATCGCTACAAGAACGATCCGCAACAGTTGCAGCAGGAAATGATGAAGCTGTACAAGGACCACAAGTTCAACCCCATGAGCGGTTGCCTGCCCATGCTTATCCAGTTGCCGCTGTTTATCGGGTTGTATGGGGCCATTATGAGCCCGAACTTTATGGTGGGGCAGAACCCGATCTTCCTCAACTTTGTTCACCTCAAACGGACGGGCATCATCAGCCATGGGGGTACTTCCTACGACGGCACCATGAGCTTGGCCCAGGATGGTGGCGGCAGCTTCTTTGGTATTGGCAAAGACAACCTGATGGCCGACAAGGATATGACCCTGACCTTGAAAAACGGCAAAACCGTGTTGCGCAAGGTGCCTGAGCCCAACAAGTCCGTGTCCTTCAAGCCCAAAGAGCATTTTTTGGTTGGGGTACCCGTTAAGGTGGCGACCGATTTTAGCAAGCTGAATTTGGAAGGCTACGAAGGCAACATCGAGAAAATCGGCTTGAATGTGACCAACACGGCAACGAAGGAAACCGAAGCTGTTACGTTTACCCCCACAGCCACCGGCCAAATGACGGCCGAGCTGCCGACCACCGAGGGCGACAGCTCCCTGCACTTTGACATCCTGTTACTGGTGGCCCTGTTTGGCGTCACCATGTTCGGGTCGCAGAAAATGATGCCGTCGGCCCAGTCGGGCAACAACCAGCAGCAGGCCATGATGAAGATGATGCCCCTTATGTTTACCGGTCTGCTGGTGTTCTTTCCCATCCCGGCCGGGGTACTGCTGTACATGGTCGTCAACGGCCTGTTTCAAATGATCCAGGGCGCCATTTTCAAGAAGGGCGGCGTGGGTAAGTTGATGGAAAAACCGCCGTCGGATCAAGTGGTCGACATCAACTAGCAGCCCTCTGCGTGGGCGGCCATCTGCTTGGAAATGGATCGGCAGGGGTGTGTCTGGTTCCAAGCCGGACAGGGATCGCGCTATAATGAGGCGCAAATTGTTGTAGGGGCCGTTGCCCGGTGATTGTATGAGTGATGCCGTAACCACCACCGATTCAAGCAGTACGATACATGCCATGACCGTGCGGTTAAGCGGTCACCTGATTGACTCGTTAACCTTGACGAAGGTTATCGACTTGATTTTGAAGGCGGGCGGGTCCTACGAGCTGAACAAGCTTGAGGTGGCCCGGGACAAGAATGATATTTCCGTGGCCATCCTTACCGTCACGGCAGCTTCGCCCGACGCGTTGACAGCTCTGGCCGATCAGCTTAAGCCTTACGGGGCCGAGCATTTAAAACATAGCCCCTATCAAACCGCCCGGTGCCAGCAGGATGGTCAACTGCCTGACGAGGTGTTTATTTATCCGTTGGCCGAAACCCAGGTTAAGGGACCGGCTGGGTGGGTTAAAATAAGCAACAGCCAATGCCCGTTGGTGTTGAAGGTGCTTGAGTGCGGCCCTGACGAAGCCGTGGTATTAATACCCGTTAGCCAGGTCAGGTGCGGTGATTTGCTGATTGTCGGCAAGCCGGGCATCAAGCTGTTTTAGTCTGTGATGACAGCCGCCATGACCAAGACCACCGGGTTCAACATCCAGCATGCCGTATCGGACGATCCGGTCATTTTGATGTGCCCGCCCGATTTTTTCAATGTGGACTACGTGATTAACCCGTGGATGAACGCCGAGCCGGTGGACATGGACAAGGCCCGCCGGCAGTGGGACGCCCTGCACCAGACGCTGACGCGGCAGTTGGGGGTTAGCGTGGTGCTGCTGGAACCCGTGGTTGGGTTGCCGGATTTGGTTTTTACGGCCAATGCCGCCTTTGTACATGGACAAAAGGCGGTGGTGTCGCATTTCAAACACCCGGAGCGCCAGGGGGAAACCGCCGTGTTTGCCCGATGGTTTGCCGCCCATGGGTACGACGTGATTTTGAGCCGGGTGGATGGCGCCGACGTTTTTTTTGAGGGGGCGGGCGATGCCCTGACCTATTGCAACGGCACGGATCGGCAGGTCTTTGCCGGCTACAAAACCCGTACCGACATCCGCAGCCACGAACTGGTCAGTCAGCACTGCGGGTTGCCGGTGGCTTCCCTGGAGCTGGTCAGCGACCACTTCTACCACATTGACGTCTGCCTGTGCCCTACCGATACCGGGCACCTGCTCTACGCGCCGTCGGCCTTCGACGAATACGGCTGCCGGGTCATCGAGCAAACGGTCCCGCATGACCGGCTTATTCCCGTGGTGCAGGAGGAGGCCCGAAAGTTTGCCTGTAACGCCATCAGCGTGTTTGATGCCGTGGTGTTCAACCAGGGGTCGACGGAGCTGGTTGACGACATGCGCACAAAGGGGCTTTACCCCATCGAGCTGGACTTAAGCGAGTTCATCAAGTCCGGTGGGTCGGCCAAGTGCTTAACCCTTCGGCTGGTGTGACATGACGGTTGCCCCTGAGGACAAGGGAATATCGCCTGGGGCTCATTCTTGTGGGCGCGGCGCGGCGATGTCGATCGATAGCCTTGGGCATTGGGCGCCATGGGGGTTGGGTGGCGTGGTGGCTGCTCTGGTGGTTGGTCTGATTTGGGGTTGGAACGTCTACACAAACTGGCGGGTCCAGCACCACGGTCGCTTAACCGGGTTCGAGCAGCAGGCAGACGAAATTGTTATGACGTTTTCTCAGCCCGTGGCCCATGCAACCAGCCAGCCTGATACCGTATCGGTTTCGGGTAGCCAACTGACCCTTCACCTCAAGCCGCATGCTCAAGCGCCTTACCCAGGTCGGCTACAGGTACGATTTTGTCGCTGGTGGGGCTGTTTTGACGATTGGCTGGCCTATACCATTCAGCCGGAGGCTTGGCTGGCCAAGCAGTATGGTTTTCAGCGTCCAGGGGGTTATTTTGTGTTAACGGACACCAACCAACCCCAGCAATTTGATGCCGAGGCCTTTCGGCCGATACATATTACCGATCCGGTCCTGCTCAAATCGTTTGAACCCATGCCTGCGGCTGAGCCCGAGGATCCGTTTGAATACACTCTGGCCCTAGTGCGGGCCTTGGCCCGGCAGCCGGTACGGGTAGGGCCCATTAACGCTGACCCCGCTGTGTTTCGTCATGCCGATACCCGGAAAAAGTGGGCCTTGCTTACGGCAGGGCAGTATTCGGTGTCTTGTGGCGAATGGCGAAACCTTGTTGTGGAGCTTGTTTCGGCTAAACGGGGTGTGGACCGGGTTCGGGCCCTCGATGGGTATGCCTACCCGCCCCGGTTTACCGACATGATTGTTGAGGGGCATTCCTTTGTTGAGGTGTGGTCGGCAGCCCGGCACAAGTGGCTTATGGTTGACCCGTGGTTTGCTTTGTACCTGACCAATGCCGCAGGGCAACCGTTGTCCGTGGACGAAATACATACGATGCCAGTCGATGAGGTACGGGTAGCTAAAATCATGCCCGATCGACCGGTGTTTTCCTTTGCCAAAACCGGTCAGCGTCAAGACGACACCTTGACCCTGACCGAGCCTTTGCAGGGCTATCTTCGGTATTTTCGCTATGTTACCCGGTCCGCGCCGGTGGCTGGCGTGGCCAAGCCGGAAGGCTTAGTGGGGACTGTGCCCCGGTAGCGTGCAGGTAGCGGCCCCTGTTTCGTCGAGCTGGCAATGGCCACCGATGCGGTGCCGGTTTTTCGCCACCAGCTTGTAAACACTGTCGGCCAGGCACTTCAAGCATGGAATATGATACAGCCAGTAGGCGGGCCATCCCCACCAGGTGAATCGAGCCAGGGTAGCCAGCCCTTCAGCCCCACCCAGTATCTGGCCGTTATCGGCGCGCATAACCTTGATTTCACCAGCCGTCTCAAGCTGCTGACCTTCGGTGGACAGGCCCAGTTGCTGGCGCGCCCATGGGTCTTGCTGTGGCAGCCACCGAACCCGATCGGGCCGGATCAGTCGTTCGCCCAACCGGCGCGCTCGTCGGCAAAAGGCGCACGTGTCGTCGTAAAACACCCAGGCAGCGGGTGGGGTTTGGAAAGGGAAAGCTTCTTGGGGTTCTTTTGTCATGGGCGAGGAAAAAAACTCCACTACGGGCAGCGCCATGATCGTGTGCCTGGCGTGCCAGGGGTATTGTGCCGCAAAACCGGGGCTTGTCCAACCGGTTCTTTCCCTCGCCCCCTTGATGTAACAAATGTGCCCCGGTTGAGGGGCCAGGCTATCACAAAACCGGCGATGTTGGGTTTAGTGCATCTGCCCCCCAAATCGAGTTGATAGGAATGGTGGTGTTTTAGGTTCAAGACGTGTGCATGCCTGTTGCCACGTGAATAAAGGGAGATTTCTGAACGATGACGTTGACGGTTGCTCCGTCGAGGCCGGTGATGAAAACGGCCCCGGCAATCTTGTTACGCGAAGGGCTTGCTGAGGGTCAGGCGGAAACCCTGGTGCCGGCTGTCGGCCAGAAGCAGATACCGGCCCCGTTTTTGTTAACCGGCCCGGCGTTTGGCAAGAAGAAGGACGGCAAGCAGGAGCCGGAAACCCTAACCGGGCAGGCCATGGAGGTGCTTGATACGACGGCCAAGGTGCTGTCGATTGTCAGAACCTTGGGATCGGCGGCCTATTATGCGGCCCCCTATGCTAAAACGCTGTTTAATGCCCTGGCAGCTCTAGCCTAACGAACAGGCTTAAACCGGCAAGGGCAGGTGCCGGGCCAGTAGCCGTTGAACAGGCTGATTGTTGACGAGGTGGCTGTCGGCGATTTCGGCCACGTCGTCGGGCTGCACGTTGTAGTACCAGACGCCGTCCGGGTAAACCAGCACGGCCGGGCCACATTGGCACAGGCCAATCGATCCGCAGGTGGTTACAATAACGGTGCCATCCATTTGCCCGCGTTTGCCGTACAACAGACCGCGTTCGGCCAATTGGGCCCAAAACGTCTCAAGCACCGCCTGGCTGTTGTTGGCTTGGCACGATTTGCCTGTGCAGACAAACACGTGGCGCTGCAACGGGGCCGTGGTTACCGGGGCGGCCTGGGCCAGGTTGATGTCGTCATTGGCCGTTGCCATACTTCAGAGACAAAGCTCCCCTACCGTGTCGTTGCGTTTGCCAAGAGGCAGGCTTCAGCGGGTTGACCGTCAAGAGTGGGGGTGTTGCCGATACTGTATTTTTTTTTAGCCGGTTCAAAATAAGTCCAGGATTCCGGGAATTGGGGTTTTTTGCCGGCCATGATCTGGTCGTAAATCTGTTCGTACCGATGGGCAGCCCCGTCATGGCTATGCCATTTCAAGGCATATTGCCGCGAGGCCTGGCCAATTTCGAGGCGTTTGCCGGGATGCTGGACGAGGTCCTTCAGGGCCTCGTAGACGGTGGTTTCCGTGGCGCTGACCAACGGTACTTCTTTCAGGCACTGGAGTTGCTGCTCGGGATGGGGCTCGTTGCGGTTAACAAAAGAGATGGTCGGCTTGCCCAGCATCATGCCTTCGCGGGCCGTGGCGCCGTAACGACCAAAGTTGAGCTGGTCGACAATAATGTCGGCTTGGGCCTGGGTGTAACGAAGTTCCTTGTTGAGCTTGTTGGTCTCGAAAATCAGTCGAACCGGGTAACCTTCTTGCTCCAAACGTTGGATGGCATCGAGCACGAAGGAGGTGCCCTTGATATTGAGACCTTCTTCGCGCATACGCAGCTGGTAGTTGCCCACGGCATGATAAATCAGGACTTCGTCGGGATCGCGCTTAATGAGGTGTTCTTCAGGGATTTCCAGTTCGGGATACCAGATGGTGGGGTCCATGCACATGGTTACCGGTTCGGTAATGACCGTATCACGGCCCAGGTAGTCCAGGGCAGGCAGGGTTTCGGCAAACACCACGTCAGCGTACTTCAGCAGTTTTTCGCCCCATGCGCCAATGCGCTCGTCGCTGCAAATACTGGGTTCGTTTTCCCAGCGGCAGCGGCTGCACACGGTATGGCCCAGAGCCTGCCGGCTCCAGTTGCCTACGCTGGTCTTTAGCAGAGCGCTGCCACAGCCGCTGGAGGTGTAGGCCACCTTCTTGCCAAGGGCTTTCCATTCCACGATGTCCGGCGGGTCGTCCAGATAATAGTTATAGGGATCAAAGGCCATGACGTGATCGTTGGCGAAATGAAAGAGTCCGTAACGCTCTTTGGCCAGCCGGAAGAAGTTGGCGATATTGTCCCGCATAATCCATGCGTCGTCGTGGTACAGGTTGATGTCTTCACCGTGGTAATAGGTATAGCTGGAGAGTTTCGGGTTGTCGATGCTGACGGTTACCACGTCCCAGTTGCGGCGGCGCAGGGCCTGGGCCAAGTAGTGAAAATGGTAGTAGCTGTTATGGTAAAACACCGCTGTGCGCTTGGCGGGTTGGGCAAAAAACCCAGACGGGTTGGGTATGGTCAGGACATGGTCTTCGGAGTTCTTCAGGTTGACTCGTAGGCCTTGGGCAATGTCATGTCTGTATTGGAGGTTGTCCTCCTTCATTTCCTGGTAGGCCATGAACTGCATATCGCGCATGTTGCGCAATTCGCGGCTAACCGCATTAACGATTTCTTGGGTGTGGTCCGACACAAATTCGCCAATAAAAAATTGGGCGATTTTTTTCTTGATTCGGGCTATTTCTTTTCCAAGACCCATACGGTTCTAGCTCCTGACGTTATTTGTAGGCTTCGATGTAGATGTCGAGGCCCATGGTTTTACCCCACGTGAGCAAGGCTTTGTCACGCTGGATAAGGTGGAGGGGAAGGACGTTTCCATGCTTGTTTCTCTTAAGCCTGTTGTTAGTAATGATTAACGGGGGCTTAAATTGGACGATGTAATCGTCGATGTTTTCTAAGGCGCACTGAACCGAAGAAAACTGGCGAAACAGGGCTTTGACTTGTTTTTGGGAGAAAAATTCGGTTTCCGGGGCTGCTTCGCCCTGGCTGTTGTAGTCGTAGGCCCATTTCTGGTCCGTATTACTCGTCAGCTTGTAGTTGCCAATAAGCAGATCGTTGGCCATGGCTTTGGCTGTAGACAGGGGCCACCGGAGCCATTGCCGCAGCGAGAAACGGTTGTAAAGCATAATGGTCGCCCGTCCACCGGGTTTAAGGATGCGGTAGGCTTCGTCGATGCAGCGCTGGGTGTTGCCCGTATGGTGAAAACAACCGATGGAAATCACACAGTCCACCGATTCGTCGGGCAGCGGACAGTTGAGCATACTGCCCTGGATTACGTTGCCTTCGATTCCCTGGAAGCGGAGGCGTTCACGAACCAGGTTGACGGGGCCTTCGGCAATATCCAGGCCGGTGTAAAGGGCCCCATGGTCAATCAGGGTTTGGCTAACGGTGCCGTACCCCAGGCCGATTTCCAGTACGCGTTTGCCAGAAAGCTCTTGGGGGCGGATGTAGTCGAGCAGGTAGGGGTACAGGCCCAGATAACCTTGGTCAAAGGCTTGAAGCGACTCCTGGGTATGTTCGGTAATGCCTAAGTATTGGGCGAAGGTGCTGCCGCACATCTCGTTCCAGAAGGCCTGGTTGGCCTTGTCGATATCGGTTTGTGTCGGGGTGGTAGTCGTCAAGTCCTGGACAGCCTTCAATTACCAAAGGGGGAGGATTACCGGTTGGGTCGAACCCATAAGCAGGCGGTTACCCAACAGTATCTGCAAGAGCAGACTACCATAAACCCCTGCCCGGCTGAACCGAATCGTTAAGCTGTGCTACCGGCTTTCTGCTTTCAGCCGGCGGCGCACAAAACGCTTGATTTCATTGGCGACGGCTTTATGCAGCTTGGTTTTCTTCTTTTTACCGGGTATGTCGGGTTTGGGTGGTGGCGGATTAGCCATCCAGCTGGTGTCATGGGCCAGCCGATGCCAGTCGTAGACCTGAAGCTGACGGGTGGGATGGCCTTCGTTGCAGGGGGTAATGGCGGGTTGCAGGGTTTTGGTGTCCGGGTCGTAGAGGCCCACCACGCCCGAAATAAGGCGGCTGTTGTTGCCCCGTTTTACAAAGCGGTGCAGGTAGTGGTCAATGGCGCCTACAAAGGTCCGGTAACTGTAGCGGCCAGACTCAATTACATCCACCCAGGCCCGTTCGGTCATTTGCTCCAGGTAGGGAATGTCTTCCAGCTTGGCCAGCACGTCATCGAGGTTGCTGAAGTCTTTTTTCAGGGGAATAAAGTGGATATCGGGCTCGACGACCCCGGAATAGGTGCCTTCAAACAACACCAGCGCCGTTCGGCACGCAATGGCCTCGAAAATACGGGGGGAGACCTGGTTCATCATAATTTGCCCTTCGAGCGGGGCCAGCCATTTTTCATGGATGGCCTTGTAGCTCAGGTCGGGGGTTTCACTTAGGGCCGCCTGTATAGTCGGCAACAGTACTCCGTCAAAGTCGAAGACGTTGCAGCCGCTTTCCGTACCCAGAGTGGCTCGGCTGCTCATCACGAAATCGTACCAGGCGTCGCCATATATCCGCTTGCTCGAATCCCATTCAATATCCACCGCGACTTGCCGGGCCTTGCACAGTGCTTTCATTTGGGTGCCAATGGTGGTTTTTTCCCGGCACAGGTCGCCGTATCGGGGTGAGAGATCACGGCCCCGGTAACCGATTCGGGTGTGGCGCTCGGCCATGGGCTTGACGTGGGTAAAGCTTTCGAAGTCCAGTGGCACGTAACCGGTAAGCACCTGCACGAAATCCACATTGGGCAGCTTGGCCGTGGGGTAAACGTCTTCCTTGTACTCCGGTGGCACACAGGTAAACACCGTATGCAGGCCCAGCTCGTTCATCCACCGGATGGCCCGGTTGGTGTGATCGTATTCGTCCTGAATAAACAAGGCCTTGAAGCCGCCAAAGCGTTTAAGCGCCTTGGCGTAATGGGGCGAGAGATGGTCGTCGAGGTAGAGCCGGACCGAGTAGTGGATGAGGACCACGTCGAACATGTTCAGGTCGACCGGGCAGTCGGCGGGGTTTGAGGCGCTGGCAAAGTGTACTTCGTGCTGGCTATAGCGCTGGAAGCTTTCCAGGTATTCGGCAACGGTGCTAATAAAGGTGGCGCCGTTGGAATACAGCATCAGGATTTTTAAAGGTGCGCTGCCGGTAAAGGGGCCATGGGCATGGTGGAGGATACGCTGCTCAAGCTCGCGTTTCCAGGTATCAAATGCGTTAGTATCCGGCTCACCGGCCATGGGGGGCGGTGGTGGGCAGGTGGGCAACGGCAGCTTTAGGGGGGTATTGGTTTCGGTTTGGCAGAGGGCATCGAAAGACCGTGACAAGGCTTCGGTGGAAAGTAGTGAGGGGGGAGCGCCTTGTACATTGGCTGTCGATAGGTCTGCCGCCATTTGCGGGGTGACATACAACAGCTTGAAAGGGCTGAAGCGGTGCTTGAGGAAGTGCAGGTACTGGGTGTCCATGCAGACAAAGACTGGCCGAATGGCATGGGCCTGGCACAACACGGTGTTGATTTGGGTGGACTGCAACCCGCCTGCCGTGGCGTACACCTGTACGTAGGCCAGCTGGGCCTTGGGATCATCGAGCAGTGCCCGGAAGTTGGGCGTGGTACTTACCCCAACCGGGTCGACGACAATTATTTGGCAACCACCGCTTGTTTCAGAGGGTCCGAAAACGGTGGCCAGGGTTTCGGCAAAAAGCCGGTTTTCAGGCACGCTGAACCAATTGGGCGGCGTGAGCAGCACGAGGCTGTCGTAAACCTGTTTGCCAGGCTGGGTGGCATGGGCCGGTTTTTCAAGTATGGCGGTGGTAATGGAGTCAACGGTATGGGGCATGGCAACAAGGTCAATGAAAAAGGCTTCTATTCCTTGTAGTTAAAGCATAAGCGTCGGTCAAAATACAGGGGAACGGTTGCGGGTTAACGGTAGGCCAGTTCCAGAGCAAGGCACGGAAGGGGGCGGGTGTACTGCATAATGGTTAAGACAGTTCTGCCATCAGGTTTCTTAGGATTTCGTTACACGTGCAGGGGCTTAAATCCGCTCTCGGTCATTCCCCCTGCAACCCGCCCTGGGCTTGGCAAGCTTGGGTCCGGCTAAAAACCGGCCTGTAACGAGCGTCGGGCTAACGGTTCAAGGCGGTGGGGGGTTTGTGTTAAAACAAGGGGGTTGCCCGCCATGGCTGCGGCCAACCGATGTTCACCCTTGAATTTGACTTTGAAAACGTGTGCCCCGTAAGGATGGTTTGTTGATGTCGACCCTGTTAGACAAAGCCCGAAAAAACAAGTTTATCGAGTCCCTGCTGGACCACCCGGAAGCGGTGGTGTCCAAGTCTGTGGCTCAGGAAACCGAACAGGTATTTGAGTCGGCCGCTCGTGCCTATGAGGCGCTGGAGCAAACCCTTCACACCAGTGAGGGCGCCAAAATCCAGTACGGCAAAAATGTGGTGTCGAACAAGGCGATACCCAACAATTTCTCGGTTACCCTGGGGGCTGCCCCCTGTAACCACTCGTGCCTGTTTTGTCCGCAGTCGGTAGAAAAACCGGACGGCCAGTATTGGCTGGACTTGGAGCTGTTGCGCAAGGTGCTGCACGAAATGCCTGAGGAAGGTGTGCTGCTTAATGTGTCGGCCTACACCGAAACCATTGTGGCGCCCAACCTCATCGATGCCATCAAGATGATGAAGGAAATCCGGCCCAAGCTGAAGGTGGCCATGGCCACCAATGGCACGCTGTTCCGTGAAGAAAAAGTGGAAGAGCTGATTGATGTTGGTCTGGACCAGTACTCCTACAGCTTTGATTCGCCCAATCCCCAGGACTACGCCACGATTATGCAGAAGGATGATTTCCACAAGGTGTGGAACAACCTTGAGCAGATTGTGGCCATGCGCGACAAGAAGCGGTCGAGCATGATTGTGACCACTCACATTATGCATTTTAAGGGGGTCGAGCAGGACTTCGAGGTCTTTAAGAACTACTGGCAGGACAAAGTAGATGCCGTGGTATTGCGCCGGGTGGGTAACTGGGGCTCCGATGATCTGGGGCTGATGAACCGCCTGAAGGAAGAGGGGTTTGAATCGGCCCACGAAACCCCGACAGACCGTTACCCGTGCATGTCCATTTTTACCCACTTCAAGCTGCAGTACACCGGTGAGTATTACCCTTGTGTGTCGGCTATTCCCGCTTATGACAAGCATTTGGTGCCGCCTATTGGCCATGCCAAAGATATTACCTTCCTGGAGGCATGGGAGCGCTTGGGTGAAATGCGCCGCGCCCACCTGGAAGGTCGTTGGGACGACTACGAGTGCTGCAAGACATGCAACATCTGGAGCCTGTGGGATAACCCATGGTTCCGGGAAACCAACCTGGACAACACCAAAACCGATTTCTACCTCAAAGACACGGAATACGCCCAGTAGTAAAACAGGGCCTGGTGGTTGTACCTACTCCCCCCTTACCCTCTCTCTGACACAGGGTGGTTTTAGCTGCCCAACTTCAGCAGTTTGCGCACCTTGCGGATGGTTTTGATCGCCTCGTGGCGGGTACGCTCCACGTTGTTGTTCAGCAGGTTTTTTACGGCACCGGTGTCCTGGGCCAGCACTGTCCGTTTTTCGCGTAAGGGGGCCAGCTGCGCATTAATCATGTCGGCCAGTCGCAGTTTGCAGTCGGCACAGCCCCGCACGGCGCTGCGGCATTCCTCGGCGGCCAGTTGCTGTTCTTCGGGCGGGGCAAACACCTGGTAATACTTGTAAACCACCTCGCAGTTTTCCGGCGTGCCGGGGTCTTCGCGTTTTATACGGGCCGGGTCGGTGATGGCCTGCTTCAGTTTTTTGGTGGTCTGGCTGTCGGTGTCACAAAGCAGAATGCTGTTGTTCAGCGACTTGCTCATCTTTCGGCCATCCAGACCCGGCAGGGCTGGGGCCTCGGTAAGCATGGCCTGGGGTGAGGGGAAAAACTCGGACTGGGTAACGTGGTTAAACCGCGTGACAATGTCCCGGCTTAGCTCCAGGTGGGCCAGCTGGTCTTTGCCCACGGGCACCAGCTCTCCCTTTACAATCAGGATATCGGCGGTTTGCAGGACGGGATAGCCCAGCAGGCCGTGGGTGGCCTCGATACCCAGGTTGCTTATCATGTCCTTGAGGGTCGGGGCGGTATCCAGCCATTTTTGTGGGGTCATCATGCTCAGCAACAAATGCAGCTCGGCAATTTCGGGGATCTCCGACTGCTTGTAGAGGTGGGCATGTTCGGGGTTGATACCGGCTGAGAGCCAATCCAGAACCATCTCCAGGCAGTGTTGCCGGATGTTGCCCGGATCGGTGTAGTGGGTGGTTAGGGAGTGCCAGTCGGCCACCATGAAATAGCAGTTGTACTGAGACTGAAGGGCCACCCAGTTTTTTAATACCCCCACCCAGTGCCCCAGATGCAACTGGCCGGTGGCCCGCATGCCCGACATAACCCGTTTGGGTTGGGTGTCGGTAGATTGGGCTGTCGGCTCGGTCATGGGGCAGCGTGTCGGGTTACTCAACGTCACGGCAAGCCTTTATTGTAACCCAGTGGTACTATGCCGGGAAATCGAGACGGATACCGTGGTTGGCTGCAGAAGAGCGTCCATTGGCCATGGTGTAGGTTGCCGTGGCCTGGTCAATGGCAGGAACCAAGCTGGCCACCCCGGCATTGGTCAGGGTTTGCCGAACCAACTGGCTCAGCGGCATCAGGGCAAACGGATTGCCGGGCAACTGATCACCAAACTGTTCGCAAACCTGGGTCAGCAATTCAACGAGCGGGTTTCTGCCCAGGTAATAGACCGGTTCGCCTGGCTGGTGCTGAAACAGGATGCCATCCTTATTAGTGGGGTATTTGGGTTCGACGATAACGACCCGGCCCCCTTCTCCCACAAAAAGCTGGCCAAAGCGGCTGCCCGAAGCAGACTGAACCAAATGACCCCTAGGGGGCATTTGACCTTGAACCGGATAACCGTCAACGGTACGAATACCAAACATCGCTTGCTGATAACCCACAACTTAAGCAATTTGTGCGCAGTGGTACTGCCTTGCGCAACACGCTTTGAACAAACGGTATAAACCAAACATTAAAACTGTCGTAAGTCTAATCTAACCAAACAAGCGGCGTGGGACAAGAAATATGGCAACTGTGTGTCGTTTTTTGCAACGTTTTAGCAAAGAAAGCCCAGAAGCGACTGATTGTAACGAGGTATTAATAAAACAGGGGGTCAGAAAAAGATTATGGTGGATGGGTCGACAACTGATAGTAGGGGCGGATGCTCTGTGTTGTAAGTTGGTTTTTTACACTAGGACAGCCTTTCTTGAGAATACGTTGGTTAAAACAAGGGTTGCGTCGTTCTATGCGCCGGCACTCGGGCGCGCTGATTGCCGTAGCCTGTTTTGGTGTGGTACTGACGTTGAGTGTCGGGGGGTGCCAAGCTACCGAACAAGGGTTGGGCGGCTTGATGGAAGAGGCTGCCCTTACCCTTGAAGCCCAAGCCGAGGCCCAGACCCTGGACAAGGCCGTGGCGGATTATGAGGCGCTCGACGAGCCAGCCCGTTCCAAATGGCAACAAACCGATCCGTGGTTGGGGGTTATCGTCAAGCAACGACAAGCCCTCAAGGCCGATGCCGGTAATGCTCGGGCGCTGGCGCAGGCGTGCGAAGGCATGGTGGGTCGAGGCCACTACTTCCTGGCCCACCGGACATGCAGGCAGGCCATCGGTATGCGGCCAACCCTGCCGCTGGCCCATGCCATGCTGGGGGCTACCTATATGATGATGGCTGCCGATGATCAGGCAGCGGCGTCTTTTCGCAAGGCGTTGTCGCTAAACCCCAAGCAGGCCGGGGTGTATTTTTACGTAGGGTGGTTTTATGACCAGGTGGCCCGTCAGCCGGACAAGGCCAGGGGGTATTACAGGCAGGCCATGGCTGCTGTCGATAGCCGGCATTACCCCGATGCCTGGTACTATACGGCCAAGATCCAGCAAAAGCGGCGGCAATTTACCCAGGCCCTGGCCACCGTTGAGGCGGGTTTGACGAGACACCGGTACTTCAGCGATTTTCATGAACTCCAAGGCAGCATTTACCGCGATTTATCGCTGACCACCAAACAGGACCGCTATTTCTTTAAGGCCCTTGGTGCCTATCGCCAAGCCATTGCCTTGAACCCCGACAAGGCCTATTACCACAATGATTTGGGGTATCTGTACTGGGTGCATGGGCAAAGCAAGGCGTCCCAAAAACATTACGCCAAGGCCCTGGCGTTGGATGGCCAACTGACGTCGGCCCTGACGAATATGGGGGTTTTATGCCGCGAGCAGGGCCACCATGATCAGGCTATCGGTTACTTCAAAAAGGCTGTGGCCGTGGATCCCAATGATCCAGAAAACGTTTATGGCCTGGCCGAAGCCTATTATTATGCCGGTCGATACCGGCAAGCCGAAGTGCAGCTTCAGGCCTATTTGGCACAACGCGGGGAGGATGCCGAGGCATGGTATGGCTTGGGCATGGCTTACCAAAACCAGCAGCAGTGGGACAAGGCAACCGAGGCCTTCGCCAAGGCGGTTGAGCTAAAACCAACCCATCAAAACGCCCAGGCGGCCCTGACGGCAGCGCAATTGCATAAATCCAACCCCAGCGTATAAGCGCGGGAACCTGTGCGCGAGACACCCAAAACCGCCGGAAGGCGGTTTTCCCAGTCCCCAGAATGTGGGTGGGAGCGTCTTCCGGCGGTTGGGGTTTTAAGGTGGGCTGTTGCCACAAGAGCGGATCTGTCGCTTTGCCCTTCCCGTTTCCCCGCTGGCTTGGCTAACATCGGGGATCAAGGGGAAGGCATTGGTCTGGACCGTTCGGCAACAACCACAGGTAAGCGGTTATTGCTGGTTTTGATTCCAGCCGCCGTGGTTGCGGCGATCCTTGAATTGCTTGTGTTTGGCCATCTGGTCGGCCTTCATTTGCTGGAACTGTTCAAACTGTTCGGGGGTCAGAATCGATTTCATCGTGGCGTCGCGTTCGGCCATCCGGGCTTCCCGCTTGGCTTTTAGGTCGGCCAGTTTGGCCTGTACCGTCGGGTCATCCTTGCCTTTTTCCTGAATCAGCTTTTGCAGGGCCTGACGTTCGGCCATTCGGTCGTCACGCTGCCCCTGGTTGGCATCGCGTTTTTCCTGCCAGGCTGCTTTGAGCTGATCCTGCTGTTGTTGAGTCAGGTTAAGCTTTTTGGCAAACTCGGCCCGTTTTTGTTCCTTGAAGGCCTTGCGTTGTTCCGGGCTCATGTTCTTGAACTGCCCTTTTTTGCCGTTGTATTGGTGCTGGGCCGATTGATGCGTCGGGTACTGCTCGCCACCTTGATAGGCATGGGCAGGGCCAATGGTTAAGGCGGTGGCCAGCAGAAGGGAGGCCGGAATAAGGGCGGCCATAAGCCATTCGGGTTTGCTGGGGGACAGTTGCTTGAGTGAAGTCATAATCTTGGTCATCTCCTGTTTTGCGGGCATGGGGGGGGGTGGGGGCTGAACTGATTACATCATAGCCCTATGTTCATCGGGCCCAGTAGTGTCTTGGGAGGCATTTTTTGATAGTTCCGTCGGACTAGGCGGTATCGTTTCCTGGCACTGTCCGGGGCACGGGTTTAGACAGAGACGGGAACAGCGGCTTTAGGTAAAATAGCTTGCGTGAAAGATGACTGGAGCCAGGCTGATGGAAAGACAAGTTGATATTGCCATTATTGGCTGTGGTTCGGCGGGCATGCGTGCCTACAAGCAGGCGCGTAAACACACCGATTCCATTGCCGTGATTGAGGCCGATCAGTATGGCACGACCTGTGCCCGTGTCGGGTGCATGCCCAGCAAGCTGATGATTGCCCCTGCCGAAGCACGCCATCGCTTGGCCGTTTTTGAGCAGTTTGGCTTGTCGGCACCGTCAATTGAGGTTGATGGCCCGGCCGTGATGAAGCGGGTGCGCGAGGAGCGTGACCGCTTTGTGGGCTTTGTGCGCGAAGAGGCCATGGGGTTTGACGAAAAACACCGGATTATGGCCCGGGCTACTTTTGTTGATGACCACACCCTGAGCCTGAGCAATGGTGATACGGTAACGGCCCAGCGCATTGTTATTTGTGCAGGCTCGCGACCAGCCGTGCCCGACCTGTACAAGGCGGCCGGTGATCGGCTGGTGACCAGCAATGATATTTTTTACTGGCAGGATTTACCGGAGTCGGTTGCCGTTATGGGGACGGGGGTGATTGCCCTCGAGCTTGGCCAGGCCTTGCACCGCTTGGGGGTGCGTGTTCGGGTGTTGGGTCGAAGCCAGAGCATTGGTTTTTTAACGGACCCGGCCTTGTTGGCCTATGCCGCCAAAACCTTCCAGGCCGAACTGCCTTTAAGCCAGAATACGACCGTTACCGACCTCGCCCAGGACGACAACGGGGTGACGCTGAATTGGCTCGATGCCGACGGTCAACGGCAGCAGGAGACTTTTGCCTTACTGCTTTGTGCTGTTGGACGCCAAAGCAATGCCGATACTCTGGGCTTGGCCAATACGTCCCTGGCACTGGATAAGAACAGAGTGCCGGTTCATGACCCGACGACCATGCAATGCCGGTTTGGCAATGGCGAGGGGGCCCATGTTTTTATTGCCGGCGATGCCAGCGATGACAGGCAGTTGTTGCATGAGGCTGCCGACGAGGGGAACATTGCCGGTGCCAATGCCGCCACGTATCCCCGCCTGAATTCGTTTGAACGCAAACCCTTGTTGGCGGTCATGTTCACCGACCCACAGATTGCCGTGGTGGGGCAAAGTTATCGCGAATTGCACGGCAAGCACACCACGTTTGTGACGGGTGCCGGCGACTTCGAGGACCAAGGCCGAAGCCGGGTGATGCTGGTCAACAAGGGGCTGATGCATGTGTATGCCGACCCCGGCAGTCAGCGGTTGTTGGGGGCCGAAATGATTGGCCCGTCCCATGAACATTTGGCGCACCTGTTGGCCTGGGCCATCCAAATGAAACTGACGGTGCAGGAGGCCTTGGACATGCCCTATTATCATCCGGTGGTGGAAGAAGGTTTGCGCGATGCCCTGTACGATTTGCGCTATAACCTGAACCGGTATAATGCCGGCCAACAGCAACCTGCCGGGGTTGGGGGGTAGGGCTGGTGTCGACGATCGAAACGGCGGTTTTGGATTGCTGTGCCCTGCTCAAGGCGGATCATCGCCAGACCCTGGCTGAGCTTGATGACATCGAGTCGGCCTTGTCAGCCGGGCAGCTCTGGGCGGCGGTTGCGCCGGTGGTCAAAAAATTGATTGACGGTCTGATGCATCACTATTGCTGCGAGGAGTCAGGGCTGTTTCCCGTCTTGCATGGGTACCGCACCATGATTTTGCTTGAAGCCGAGCATGACGATCTGCTGGCACTGCAGGCGGATGTGGAAACGCTTGTTGGCAAGCAGCAAGCTGAGGCACCTGCTACCGATGCGTTTTGCCAGGCCTTTGACAAGCTGTGCGATGCCTTGCGGCGGCATATCAAGCAGGAAGAGACCGGTATTTTTCCCTTGGCCGATCGGGTGTTTGAACCCGAGGAAAAAGCCTTGGTTGCCCGGCGTTGCCAGGAAATTCGAACCCAGACCCTGGCCATGGGTGGGGCTGTGCTGCTGCGTGACGAACCGCGAAGCAAGGTGTTTGAAGCCGCTTTGTTTGGGGCGTGGGACAAACCCATCCGAAGCGATACGCTTTTTGAACGCGAACATGCCTCGCTGCATCACCTGGCCTTGAAAGCCGGCGAAGCGCTGACACGCCACTGGGCTGGCCAGCATCAGGCGCTGGTGGTGATAAAGGGACGCGTCGTGCTGGTGTTTGACGACGGCCAGCAGCACACGCTGACCGAAGGCCAACGTGTGGAAGTGGATGCTCGGACGGCATTTTCGCTAAAAGCCCTGGACGATTGCCACCTGTTGTCGTTCCGGGTTTGGCCCAGGCCGCATTACACCAAATAACCTTGGGGCATAGCTTTTTTGGGGTGGGGTAAGACGGCTTGACGGTCGATGTTACAATAAGACCGTGTTGGCTCAGAACAAACCTGAATGTATCGGAACGACTCATGGCTGGATTACTGCAAAAACAAACGGTACTATTGCCCATTGACGGATCGGATTGTGCCCGGCTGGCGGTTAAATGGGCTGTGACGACCCTGCCGATGGACAGCACCGAGTTTATCTTGTTGTATGTCATCGTCAGCAACGAGGGGGTTCGGAAAGATTCGGCAGAGTACGTCAACATTGCCCGGCAAACCCTGCTGCATACCGAGCAGCATGTGCGTGAGTTGGGGGCCACGGTCAAAAAATCCATACACAAAATAGGCAGTGCGGTTAGTACCATTTGCATGGTGGCCGATGAAGAGCAGGTGGATTTGGTGGTGCTCGGCTCTCATGGCCGAAGTGGGGTGGCCAAGATGGTGATGGGCAGTGTCAGCGAAGGCGTGCTTGAGAAGTGCCAGCGGCCGATTGTGGTTTATAAAACCCTCCAAGGGCGTGTCGATCCCAACGAGGCCTAAACGTTTTCCCTCTAGCCTACGGGTAAAGAAGCCAAAGGGCCGTGGCCGTTTTAGAGACGACCACGGCCCGAAACCTGGCAAACTTACGGTAGTGTTTGGAAAGGATTTTCAACAACAGGGACGGGGGGAATACTGGGTCCGCCCGTTCGGTTGCCGGTCAACCCCATGGGTTGCGGTGGCAATTGTAGGTTTAAAACCGGGCTGCTGTTGGCGCCTAAACTGGATGAACTGGAACACATAAGGGAATGGTGGACTCCTATCAATGGGCTGCACTGGCGCATAAAGACACACATACACGCACGTGAGTGGCTGTCGCTTATAGTCATTTGATCCGTGACGTGCGGTGACACGCCCCAGGCATTGGGTGTTAACAGTGTTCCGGGCCAAGGGCATGAACGCATTCCGGCGGGGTGATGTTCTAAAAAAAAGGTTAAGTTTTTGGAGGTTTTCAACAGCCTTGAAATATCGTTGAAACAGAAAAACTGCCCTGGTTGGGCTGAGGCGCCCAGTCGGTTGGGTCAAGCGGCTTTGGGTATAATGGGGGCTGTGGTGGTCTTTTTTGGCAAGGTTTAGCAAGGTTTAGTAAGGTTCAACAAAATTCAGATGTCCCCGATGCAGCAGCCCAAATTTTCTATTACCCAGCAGTTTGTGGTGTTTATTGTATTGGGGACGGTTATTCCGTTTCTTATTTCAACCGGCTTTATCTTTCATTCGGTTAACCAAAAATTGCAGCACGAGCACGACTCTACCCTGCAAACAGGTACACTGCTTATACAAAGCCTTATCCAGAGCGACAAGGCCCACGTGCTTAACCTGGCCGAGCAATTGGCTTTTCGGGTATTCAAGGAACTGGAGGCGACCCATGGACGTCCTATAGACGAAGGTCGGCTTCAGGCGTTGCAAGGCAGTATGCATAAAAGTGCTGCCGATAGCGAGGGCAGTGTGTTTTTGGCCTGGGTGCCCGAAAAGCCCAGACCACCAATTACCGTCGGTACAACACCACCGTCCTTAAACGCGCAGGCGCTGGCTTTAATCAGCCAGGCGGCCATTGCTCAAGCGACCTTGACCGGTCTGGTTGAAGACGGTGACAAGACGGCCAGGGCCATCCAAAAAACCGAGTGGTATTATCTGGCAGCCGTGGCGGTTAGCCGGCCCGCTGGTTCGCTGGGCCAGGAAAAAGGCAAACGAAGCCATTACGCGGGTACGTTGATATTGGCACAGCCCATGGCCACCTATTTTACCGAGGGCCGACAGAAAACCCTGCCCTCGGAGCTGGATGTAGCCATGGGCTCTCTGGGCGAGAAAAATTCTGAACGGTTTCCCGTGCCGAGGTCAACCGCGTCGCAGGGGGTCAGCACCAAGACGGTTACCCTGCTCAATTGGGCCGGTGCGTCCAAGGGCATGATCCGGTTGGCCATCAACAACAACCAGCTGACCCATTTGCTGCTGGAGGAAAGCAGTTACATCCTGGTGTATCTTCTTATTGTGGTGTCGCTGCTTATCGTCTCCTGGTGGTGGTTTTACCGAAGCTTGATTATGCCCTTAAACAGCTTGGGCCATGCCACCCAGGCCGTTGCGCTGGGTGATTTTGGGCACAAATTGTCCACCAAGCATACCTATGGCGAAATGAAAATCACGCTTCGGCAGTTCAACCGGATGACATTGGGGTTAAGCAAGCTCGAGGAGACACGCAACACGTTTATCTCGACGTTGACCCATGACATGCGTACCCCGTTGTATTCGGTGGGTCGGGTGCTCGAGTTGCTCGACGATTACCGGGACAAGCTGCCCGAAAGCTATGGCCAACTGATTGGCAACATGGTGGAAAACAATGCCTACCTGCTGCGCATGGTAGAGCAGTTGCTTGAAGCCTATCGCTTGCAGGCCGGTAACATCCCTGTATCGATAGGTCCGGTTCATTTGGCCAAAGTGGTGGCCGATGTGGAGGCCAACCTGAGCCCGTTGTGGTCGCAAAAACAAATGACTATCGACAACCAGGTTCGTGACGCCCATGGGTATTGGCAGACCGATGGCCATTTGCTGCAGCGGACGCTGATTAACCTAGTGGGTAATGCCATAGAAAACCTGCCCGAAAATGGGACGGTTACCATTACGGCGGAAACCGGCAACGGCCTGCTTCGCCTGGCCGTGGCGGACAATGGGCCCGGTCTTGAACCGGATCAGCTTGACCAGGCCTTTGAGCGTTTTGCCCAGGGGCGGCATAAGGCCAACAAAATAGGGTCCGGCCTGGGGCTATACATTTGCAGGATGATTACCGAAGCCCTTGGCGGTACAATAACGGTTGAAAGCGAATATGGGCAAGGTACCTGCTTTGTAATCAGTCTGCCCGCTCTCTTTGAGGATAGCAATCAGTCTCCACCGGCCAATAGCCCTATGTGAGGTCCTGTCATGCCCCAGTCTTCCCCTTCCAAACCGTTACGCGTGGTTGTGGTCGAAGATCATGAATTGTCCCGAAACGGCATTGTGGTGTCGCTTGAGCAGAAGTGCCCGGACTTGCAGGTGGTGGGTACTGCCGAACAAGGGGACCAGGCCTGCCAGTGTATAGCAGATACCTGCCCGGATGTCGTGCTGATGGATATCGGCTTGCCGGTGATGGATGGCATTACGGCCACGCGGCACCTTAAGCAGGCACAGCCCGAGGTGAAGGTTATTATGCTCACCTCCCATGATGATCAACGGGAGGTTTTGGCCGCTTTTGCCGCCGGAGCCGAGGGGTATTGCAAAAAGGACATTAAAACCGAACGGCTTATTCAGGTGATTCAGATGGTGGCCGACGGGGCCCTGTGGATTGATCCTGCCATTGCCCAGACGGTACTCGATGTTCTTGGCGTGGCCGGTGTGGCGGGGGGAATGGCCAAAGGCGGCCCGTCAAGCCAGGCGTCCTCCGCTTCTTTCAGCGCCTGTGGTGACGATGAAAAGCCCCCGGTTCCCCTGACCGATCGCGAAGTGGAGATCCTGCAGGCCATCGTCGAGGGGATGAACAACCAGGACATTGCCACCTACCTCAATATTACGGTTCATACGGTCAAGGTCCACGTCCGAAACATTATCGACAAGCTCTCCGTCAGCGACCGAACCCAGGCTGCCGTCAAGGGGTTGCGCTACGGCATTGTTAACCTGAAGCCCCTGTCATAAGAGAATATAAAAAAACCCCAACCACAACTTTTGTTAAGGGCTGCAGTGTGATTGGGATTGGTAGTAGGTTAAATTGCTACCAAAAAGCGAAAGCTATGCGTTTATTCAGTTTGGGTGTTGAAAATAAAGAGCATTCGTCGGCTTTCGTTTATGGGGCTTTCGTTACAGAATAAAAGGGTAGGGGGGGTGAACCGTGTATGGCGTGTGGAGACTGATAGATAGAGGCGTGTTAGGAGCGATGTAGCGTAGGAAAGAGGGCGCTTTTTGTTATAGATCTGTTATACGCCCCATGGCACCTAAGACTGAATAACTCCTGAGAGGTATTTTGCCGATGGGTGTAATTACCTCTGGAGAGGTATACCTGTATGCAGACAAGTATTGATATAGTGAAGCTACTTTAAATAACCCGTTCAAGATGCGATAGACTAACCATGAAAACCTCCAATAGCAGCGCCTTTAGGGGGCCTTTGCCTTGGCTCTGCTGGCCATTGTTGTGGATACAACGGTTGGGGGCTGGTGTGGTCCTGGGAGGCCTTGCTTTGTGCTTTGGGGCCTTGCCGGCCATCGCCGAGCACCCCAAGGAGAACCTGCAGAACTGGGAAATCGTGACGTTCCATAAGCCCATTACCGACCGGGTGGATGCGGCCATGGAGTTTCAGCCTCGCCAAAGCCATGTGTCGGATGTGGACGTGTTACTGCTGCGTCCGTCAATCGGGTACAAGGTGAATGACTATCTTTCCGTTCGGCAGGGTTATGCCTGGACCCCTTCGTTTACGCCCGGTTTCAGGAGCGAGCATCGGATTTTCCAGGACATTATAGGCAAGGAGCCCTTGGGAAAGTGGACGTTTACCGAACGGGCCCGCCTTGAAGAGCGCTTTATCGAGAACGCGGGTGATCCAGCCTTGCGGTTGCGTGGCCTGCTGCAAGCCTCTCATCCAATTGGCCATTCGGAAACCTGGCACTGGGTGGTGTTTGATGAAGTATGGATGAACCTGAACAATACCCATGCGGGGCCACAGCAAGGCTTTGATCAAAACTGGGCGTTTGCCGGTATTCGTCACAAAATCAACAGCCATCTTACGGCCCAGGGAGGATACCAGCTTAATTACATCAACCAGCCCCGTGCCGCCAGAAACCAGCTAAACCATGTGTTGGTGCTTAGCCTGGACGTGAACTTGTAAGGCCCTGTCACTAGCGAGTCGATCAACTCGGCCGATGTGTTTAGATAGAGGGCAGCGTGGTATGTCGGTTGGTTTGTTGAGAGGCGCTGACTTGGGCTTCTTCGAGCGGTAAAAACTGGCTTTCGTCGCGATCGTAATAATAAACCTCGCCGGTGCGAATCTTGTAGACCCAGCCGTGCAGGTTCAAATCACCCTTGACCAGCCGGGAGGCCACACAAGGCAAGGTACGGAGATTCTCGAGCTGAATCAGGACATTTTCCTGGATGGCGACGTTCAATTTGTCCTCGTCATCCAGATCGCTGTAATTGTCATGAACGATTCGGCAGGTGGCTTCGGCATGGGCCAACCAGTTGGCTACATGAGGCATTTCGGAGAGGGAGTCGGGGTTAAGCATGCCCTTGATGGCCCCACAATCGCTGTGGCCGCAGATAATAATGTCCTTGACCCCCAAGGCCTTGACGGCAAACTCGATGGTAGCCGCCTCGCCCCCGTTGGCGGCCCCATGGGGCGGTACAATGTTGCCGGCGTTTCGGATGATGAAAATTTCACCTGGTTCGGTCTGGGTCAGCAGGTTGGGCGAAATTCGGGAGTCCGAGCATGTAATAAACAGGGCGTCGGGCTCCTGGCCGGACTTGAGTCGCTCGAACAACTCCTTCTTGGAGTTGTACACGTGCTTTTGAAAGTGGTGCAGGCCATGAATCAGCTTTTTCATTGGCGACTCCTTTTTATGTGAAAAAAGGATATCGTACCACACTCCCCATGGCCAAGGGACCGTCAACCAGTTGACGGAGGGCGTAACGGCCTATAGGACTTACCGGTAGCGTTTGGGCATGTGCACTACAGTTGTATTTTTTTGGGGGCGGGTGTCGAGGGTGAACGGATAAAATTGTTGGGCAGCAGGCCGATAGGTATACAGGTGTTGTTGCTTGGTGTCATACAGCCAGGCATGCAGGTTTAAGGCCCCCGACAACACGCGTTGCGCAATAAACGGGTAGCTCATCAGTTGGTCCAGTTGAACCAGGGTGTGTTCCTGCACAGCCACGTCAACCAGAGTTTCGAGGGGATATGAGGCGTAATGGGTTTTTAGCAGGTGAATGGTGGGCTGGGCCAACTGATACCAGAGGGGTGGCACCAGCGACAACCCGGCAGACTGGTTTAATACACCGTGCTTGACCAGTTCCAGAATGATTCGGCTGGGGGTATGGCCACAGACAATCAGGTGCTTAATACCGTGTGCCACAACGGCTTCCTCCAGGCCGGCATATTCCGAAAATGGGGCATTGGCCTCGTAGGCCGGTACCATGGCCCCGAGGGTCTGCATGGTCAACAGCTCGCCCTTGGCTGCCATGTGGGCCAGAAACTGGGGTGCCTTGCCCAGCAAGGCACCCTTCAGCAACAGCGCTTCAGGCGATCGCCCCTCCTGCAGTCGGCGGGTCAAATCGTTGAAGACAGCTGCCCCGTGGCAGGACTTAGGATGAAGATTTGGAATGAGTGGTTGCATCCACCATCTCCACTATCTCCATGGTACCCACCATAGCGGCCTGCAGCCCCGTGCTTTCGTTACGCATCGGAAGCAGGGCATTGCCCAAAGGAATGGTGCCAAAGCAATCGAACTTGTTGACCAGGGTTCCCATGGCGTGGTACAGGGCCAAGCTACCAATGAGCAGGTGCCCAATACCCACATAAAGCTCTAGCGGGGCGTTGTTCAGCTTGATCATGGTATCCATGGCAAAGGTGCAGGTAATGATTACGTGTAGCAGGCAGAGGGTAAAGTTTTTATGGGCAGTCAGGTAGATCATCATCGCCGAGAACAGGCAGTAAATCATGACCATCGGGAAATACAGGACGCTGTCCCAATGGAAGCCCTCGGCCAGGTCCAGAATCTTGACCGTGAACACGGTGGTCCAGAAAAACCCGTACATGGTCAGGGCCGTGCCGCCAAGCTGGTCGTTGTAGCGAATGTCCACCAGGCCGGCCAGGATTTGAACCAGCCCGCCAAAGACCAGGCAAATAATGGAAATGGCCATCGAGTCCTTGGCGGGAATAAACCCGATTTGTACGAATCCAAGGGTTAGTGCGCCTACCGCCAGACCGAAAAGGCCGACGGACAAAACGTCAATTTTAAATAATGGGTTGGTGCTGTTGTTACTCATTGTGGGTTGATCTCCTTGAGTGGTCGGTTAATTGAGTGAGGAAAGTTGTTTTTGGCATTCGATCAGGCCGGCCAGAATATCGCTGGGGCTTGGTGGATCCCCGCCAATGTAGACACTGACCGGCAAAAATTTATCGATGGGGCCCAGGCATGCATAGGTGGTGTCATACGGCGTGCCATAGCATGCGCCATCACCCACGGCCACAACCAGTTTGGGTTCGGGCATGGCATCGTAGGTTTGTTTGATGGCCGGCAATAACTGCAGGGCCACCGGGCCACTAACGGTTAATATGTCGGCATGACGCGGAGAGGCCGTAATCTCCAGGCCGAAGCGGCTCATGTCGTAAACGGGGTTGGCCAAAGCCAACAGCTCGGCTTCTTCGGCGTTGCACGATCCGGCATCCAGATGCCGGATCATCACGGAACGGCTCAAGGCTTTTCGGTAGGATTTGGACAGGGCTTCGAGTTGTTCAAGCCGGACGACGGTGGCTTCACTCAAGGCCAGTTCGCTGGCCGGTACGGTTAGCCGTCCCGCTGTAAGCCACGATTTCAAAATGCTGTACATGGTTTTGGTGTCCTTACTTGCGCACGGGGGCGCTTACCGATCCGAACAGGCATAACAAAGGTTAAAACTCTTGTTGACCAACGGGCCGTCGGGCACAATGTTGTTGCCCATGGTGGCTGCGGCCATGCCGCGCCAGTTCATGTACGAGGCGCTGCGAACATGCCACCGGTTGATGGTGGGCACGGGGGCAGAGGCTTCCAGTACAAGCCAGTGAAGCAGTCCGCCTTTTGCGGATTCCACCAGCCCGATGCCGGGGGTTTCCGGGTTCGGTTTCAGGGGTTTGGTAGGGGCTGCTGGGTCCACACCATCCTGGGCCATTGTGGACAGGGTCTGGCGGATCAGCATCAACGATTCATAAACCTCGTCAATGCGAACCTGCATACGGGCACGCACATCACCATCGGTTTGGCTGGGTACCGAAAACGTGGGGTAGTTGGGTTGGCCCATGCCCTGCGGGTAATCATGTCGAAGATCTTCGACAACCCCCGATCCTCGGGCACTGGGGCCCACTATCCCCAAATCGAGGGCTTGTTGTTTTCCAAGCAGGCCGGCACCCTCTACCCGATCCAGGAAGCTGTCTTTGTTGTATAGCATCTCAACCCACTGGCGGTAGGGCGATTTTAGTTTGTCGAGGGTCTCGAAGGCCATGTCCAGCGTGGCGGCCTGCAGGTCCGACTTAAGGCCCCCGAGGGTATTGAAATCTCGCAAAAAGCGGTGACCGGTTAGGTGTTTGTTCAGTTGCATAATTGATTCCCTGAAATAGGCCGCCCTTGCCGAAGCGAAGCCAAACCCGCCAGCAGAACAAATGGCGGTTAAGTCTGCAAAATGGTTGGCGAGTCGTTCCATTTCCAGCAGCAGTCGGCGGATGGCCTGGGTTCTTTCGGAAGGGGTTATCTGGCAGAGGCTTTCGACAGCCTGGCTGTAGGCCAAGCTGTGTGAAAACGCACACAGGCCGCAGACATGCTCGGCCAGGGTTAATCCTTCGTAAATGGTTTTGCCTTCAGCCATTTTTTCAATGCCCTTGTGGGTATAAAACAGTTGGGCATCAAAATGGTGAATCCGCTCGCCGGTTACGCAAAAACGCAAGTGGCCGGGTTCGATGATACCGGCGTGAATAGGGCCTACGGCTACCTGATGGGCACTGGCCGGGCTTGTAAAACCAAATTCATGATCGGTGTCGGTCAGCTCGATGGGGGTGTCCTTGGCCACGTCCTTGTGCATGACGTAGGGGTGGGCTTTCGGCCATCCCCGGTGCAGCACCAGGGGTTTCAGGTCCACGCCTTCCGCCTCGATGCCAAACAGATCATGCAGCTCCCGCTCAAGCCATTCGGCAGCCGGGATCAAGGGGGTTAGGGCCTTGTAAGAAGGGTTTTCGCCATCCAGCCCGGTTATCAAGGTCACCACGACTTTTTGGGCCTTCAGCAAAAACACCCCATGAAGGTTGAACTGGTTGTTTAGCCGTCGTTCGTCCGTGGCAACCAGGGTAATGAATGTGCTTTTGAACAACAGGTTGCTGTGTATAAAGGCGGCACCCTCGTAGAACATGGTTTCGTCTACCAGCAGGTGTATTTCGGACGGGTTGACGACTTCGGCACTGTGCAAATCGTCGCCAAAAAAGTCGTTGAAGATGGCCAACAAATCCTGGGTTGTTTGGGGAGTTGCTTTGGTTTTCATAAGCCCAGCCCTTTGCCTTGAACAATGAAATCGGTTGCCGAATGCAGCAGGCTATTCAAATCCTTGGGCAGCCACCATGTCATGGCCAACAGCAGTACAAGTGAACAACCCATGGCCAGCAAGCCGGCCGGGTTGGTTTCGCCTTTCGGCAGCGGGTTGTCATGGTGGCCGGCTGGGGCGGTGCCCATCACAATGCCCAGATAGGTATGCAGAAAGCCGCCGAAAATAATGATTAAAAACAGGAGGGTTAATCCGCTGACGATCCAATGGCCATTTGCCAAACCACCCTGAAGAATGTAGAACTCGCTAAGGAAGACCGAAAACGGGGGCGAGCCGCAAAGGGCCAAGACCCCCAACAGCAGTAGGGTGCTGGTCAGGGGCATAATGCCGAAAGCCCCCTGAATGTGGGTGGTTTGTTTGCTTTGGAAGCGCTGGGCCAGGTTACCGGCCCCAAAAAACATCAGGGCTTTTATGGCGGCATGGTTGACCATATGAAACAAGCCGCCTAGCACGGCCAGAGGGCTTCCCAGGCCCAGCCCGATCAGGATCAGGCCGATATGCTCCATGCTGGAATAGGCCAGCAGGCGTTTGATGTTTTGCTGTACCAGAATAAAGGGGACGGCCAAGCCCAGTGACAGCAGGCCGAAAAACAGTAGCAGGTGTTGTGCAAAAGCCGGATCAATCACGAGCTGGGTAAGCAGCACGTAGCGGATGATACCCAGCAGTGCACAGTTTAAAAGGACGCAAGACAGCATGGCACTGATTGGCGTGGGCGATTCGCTGTGGGCGTCCGGTAGCCAGTTGTGAATGGGTGCCAAGCCAGCCTTGGTACCAAACCCGACCAGAATGAATACGAATGCGACCTTGATCAAATGAGGATCCAGCTTGGGGGCAAGCTTGTACAGGTACAGCCAGTTCAAGCCTTGTGCCAGGTTGCCCTGGGCTTTCAGTACGGCATAGTAGGTCAGCACGATACCAATCAAGGCAAAGGCAATGCCGACGGTACACAAAATTACGTATTTCCAGGCGGCTTCGAGCGGGGCTTTTTTGGTGTAATACCCTACCAGGAAAGCCGAGAACATGGTCGACCCCTCAATGGCCATCCAGAACATGCCCATGTTGCCCGATATAGCCATGGCCAGCATGGTCAGCACGAAGAGGTTAAACAAGAGGTAATAAAACCTTAGGCGTCTCGGTGGACGGTTTGACTCGGCCGAAGTTGCAGGGGCCGTTGTGGGAGCGTTGGCGTCGAGGTCGGCAATCATGTAGCCGGCGCCGTACAGGGCAGCCAATGTACCCACCCCACCAATAATCAGGAGGATAATACCGCTTAAGGCATCCACGTAGATGCTACCCTGCCACAAGCTGATGGGGCCGACAGTGACAATATGGTGGGCCAGCCCCACGGTAACGGCAAACAGCACGGCCGACCCGATGGTTTGCAAAGGCCCCAGCCAGCGGCGATGCCCTGGCCACAGCAGCCCAAGGAGGGCATTTACGGCAGGAAGGGTAAACAGTAGGGTGAGAAATTGCATCGGGACGGGCGTACCTTTATCCTTTTAGCTGTTCCAGTTCGTCGAGGGTGACGGCCTGGAAAGAATCATGAATACGTTGCACCAGGATGCCCATGACCAGGACGCCCAAGAGCAGCTCGAACAGGATGCCCATCTCGATAATCATGGGCATTTCAAAAACCGTGGCCATGGTCAGGCAAAAAATACCGTTGTCCACCACGTACAATCCCAAAATCTGGGTAAAGGCTTTTTTGCGGACCATCATTACCAACATGCCAATAAAAACCAGGGCCATGCCGGTGCTCAGCATTTCGTTAAACAGGTGGGACTGGTTGTAGAACAGGTGGTTGGTCAGGTAATGGGCGGCCATAATCATTCCGCCTCCCATCAGCATGGTGGTGGGAATGGCCACGTAGGACTCCACTCCTTTGTTCATGGGGACCCGGCGTTTAACGTAACGCAGTATCAGGGGAATGATGATGCATTTGCCAATGGCAGCCACGACGGCCAGAATCAACGCTTTTGTGTTTTGATGCGCCAGGCCGATGGCCCCCAGCAGTACGGACAACCCCAGTGACTGCATGGCGTAGAACTGGATTTTGGCCTTAAGCCGCTGCGCCCCTAAAAACAGGATGGTGCAAATAAGGACCCATGCCACAATGTAATCGACGAGGAGCGGCAGCATGGATTCGGGCGAAGGGGTCGGGCTCATTTAGGCAATCCCCCGCTTTGTTCCACAGAAAAAATCAGGGCCAGTACGGCCAGAATCAGGCTAGCCCCGAGCACCTCTTTTACGCGGAACAGGCGCATTTTGGCAATGGCCGTTTCCACAATCACGATAATCAGCCCGACAGCGATCAGTTTTCCGATGAAAGCCAGCAAGGCTAGGGCCAATGCTGCGATGTTGGCCGAGGTGGCCATGTGGAAAGGAAAGAGAATGTTGGCCAGCAGGGACAGGATTAAAAACTGTTTGGTCCAGGCCGACCAAAACATCAAGCCCAGGGGTTTGCCGGAA
The DNA here is from genome assembly GCA_020431915.1 of Cyanobacteria bacterium HKST-UBA04. GTDB lineage: Bacteria > Cyanobacteriota > Vampirovibrionia > Vampirovibrionales > JAGQHJ01 > JAGQHJ01. The sequence goes on from JAGQHJ010000015.1 coordinate 33,777, forward strand.
TACTCCAGCAGCATGCCTTCGTGGATCATGGTCAGCTCGTAATGGGTTTCCGGGTTGTCGAAGGGAACCCGGCCCATTTCGGCCAGGCTGACAACAAACAAGGCCAGGGCGGCCAGCGCATAGGCGGGGGTATACAAGAACAACCCCTGGCTGGATAAGGCACTTGGCAAGGCCAGCAATTGCTGTGTGTTGGTTAGTTTGGCAAAAGTAAACAAGGCCAGCAACAGCACGGGTTCAATCAGCGTAGCAATCATCATTTCGCGGCTGCTGCCCATGCTGCAAAAACCACCGCCCGGTTCCAGGGCTGCGGCCGCCATAAAAAACCGGGCCAGGCCCAGCAGGTAGACCATCACCAGGATGCCCCCAATGGGCGCAAAAACCTGGGGCGCCACAAAGGTGGGAATCAGCAGGCTGACGGCGCCAATACAAACAAAGTTGATTACCGGCGTGGCCAGAAACAGGGCCGATGTTTGATCGGATACGACGGTTTCCTTGCGGAAATATTTCAATAGATCATAGTAGCCTTGCAGATAGGGAGGGCCTTGCCGTCCCTGAAGAAGGGCTTTCCATTTTTTTAGGGCCGTGTTAACCAGCGGCGACAAGGCAAAAGCCAACCCGAACTGGAACAACACGCTTTGTACGATCTCGTAAACCTGTGTCATGAGCGAACCCACCAGAGGCACCCCAGGAGCGTGGCTAGCATATAGGCCAGGTACACTTGAATTTTTCCGACCTGGATGACCCGGAGCTTGTGGGAAATTTTCAGGAGCCAGGTGGCCATGGGGACATAAAGAAAATGGTCGTAGGCATCAAGGGTGGCGCTGATTTTGGAAAAGACCACATCAAGCGGCTGGACAAACCCCTGGGCAGTACAGGTATAGTCCGGCCGGTTTATTACGCCACAACCCCAGGTGCATGTTTTCCTGAACCCGGTACGACTGCCCAGCAGGCGCGGCAACAGCAGTGCGGCCGGCAGCAGCAGGACAAACACCAGGCACAGCAAACCGGGCGAATAGCCAGTTGTGGGCCCCAGGGTAACGCCCCACACGGTGGTGTGCACCGCTAGGGGATTGTCCAGAGAGCCGGTCAGATGAAGGTGTGTCAGCAGCATTTGGTTCAGCCGGGGCAGGGTCAGAAAGGGAAACACGCCCACGATCACCGTGCCGATGGCCAATAGCCCCATGCCCAATCGCATCAAAAAACCAACCTCTTGGGCGTGCTCGGCATGGCGGCTCCGAGGCATGGCCAAAAACGTAATGGCAAAGGCCTTTAAAAACGTATAGGCGGCAATGGCCCCAATCATACCCAGCAACGCGGCAGCAAGCACCATAAACACGGTTAACGTACCGTCGTGCAGTTGACGACTTGCCAGCAAGCCTTGAAACAACAGCCATTCGCTTAAAAAACCGTTCAGGGGGGGCAGGGCAGCGATGGCCAAGGCTCCGGTTAAAAATAGCCAAGCGGTTTGGGGCATGACCCGGATGAGCCCACCCAGGTTGTTGAGCCAGCGGGTGTGGCAAACTGACAAAATGGCGCCAGCTCCCATAAACAGCAGGCTTTTAAACAGGGCGTGGTTAAGGCTGTGCAGCAAGGCCGCCAGCAGACAAACCAGCCCCAGACCGGGGTGCCCCAGGCTCAAAAATACCATGCCGGCCCCAATGGCCAGGAAGATGATACCAAGGTTCTCGATACTGCTGTAGGCCAGTAGCCGTTTGATATCGGAATCCTGGGCGGCATACAGGATGCCAAAGAACGCCGTGATCATGGCAACGCCCATCACCAGCAGTCCCCACCAGGACGGGAAGGGGGCCAGAAAATCCAGAATGACTCGAAGAAACCCGTACACGGCGGTTTTTAGCATAACCCCCGACATCAAGGCCGAGACATGGCTGGGAGCGGTGGGGTGTGCCTGGGGCAGCCAGGTATGCATGGGGATTAACCCCGCCTTGGCCCCAAAGCCAACAAAGGCCAAGGCAAACAGCAGCGATTTTAACCCGGTCTGCAATAGGGGGCCGGCATGGGCAAAGGCTGCAAAATCCAGGCCGTTGGCATGGTTGCCAAGAAGCAAAAAGAGAACAATCAGGCAGGCTGTGCCCCCGTGGGTCATTAATAGGTAAATAAACCCGGCTTGAAGGGCCTCTTGGGATTCCGTGTTGGTGATGACCAGCAAGAACGAGGTCAGGGCCATTGACTCCCAGGCCAGCAGAAACCCCAGGCCATTGGTGCTGGTTACCACAGCCATCATTGACAGGATAAACAGCTGGCAAACCGCCCCAATAACACCCACATGCCGGTCCATGTACTCGGCTTGCATATAGCCAATGGCATACAGGCTAATGGGGATACAGGCAGCGGCAATCAGCAGCAGAAAGAAGGCCGACATGCCGTCGCATGCAAAACTAAGACTACCCTGCAGGGGTAGTTGGGCCAAGGTGAAAGCCGCCGTTTGGCCTGGTGAAGCCAGGGCCGTAAACCCGGTAAACAGGGCCAAACAGGCGGCCAATAGGATGGACAACGCACTAAGATAAATGGAAAGGTGCTTTGACAGGCCGCTGGCCAAAAACGTAAAGATCGATCCGGCGGCTAGAATCAAAAAGGCTGCAAACAGCGGGTTGGTGCACGAGAACAAATAGGACAGCAAAAACATAAAAAGCGGTTCTTAGGCGGTTGAGGCAGTTGGGCTCATTGAGGACCAGAGGGCTAAAAACTAAAGCACGCATCCCTTACGCCGCCCTGGTGTTATCGCTTGGTATGCTCTACAGAACAGGGGGTTGTTTGGGAATGGCCTGTAAACCGCCTTTGGACAGAGGGTCTGGCCAGTTGATGCAGCCTGATTCATTATACGGTTGGGTTTTGCTACGCCTGAATAACTCCCCAGAGGTATCTTTTTGGGGCGGGATATACCTCCCTAGAGGTATATCCCAATTCCCTTTCGGACTGCTATTTTCAGGGGGCAGTAGTTGAGGGGTTGCCCAACACAAGCAAGCCCGCGAGGCGTCGGTGTGCCTGCGGGCTTGTGTTTATAGCCTTGACAGAGATGCTATTGGCGTTGTTTCAGCGTGCTGAAGGGGTTTTGAACTTGCTGAACCCCACCACCTTGCTGATTGCCTTGTTGGCCAACTTGCTGGTTCTGGTTACCGACATTGCCAGTTTGTTTTAACCGGGCTTGGTTGGTCTGGTTGCCACCGCCGCCGAGTGCATTGCATTTTACACACATAGCCTTGTCTCCCATACCCATTGATCACTGTCATTGCGTTGTCTGGGAAGGACACCAATGGAATTAAATGTCCGCCACATGTGCATAAAGGCAGGTATTGGCGTGTTTGTTCCACTTAATGTAAGAAACATAACCACAAGTTAAGAATTGTCCGTTAGGAAGGCATTTCTAGATATTCAAACACCCAGACACCCGCACGCCAGACTGTTTTTTAGATAGTCTGAACATTGCGGGTGCCTGATAGCATTGTGCTTTGGGCACACGGGGTGCCCAGTCCTGTTACTTCAGGTTCTGGAACGGGTTGCTGATTTGCGGCACACCCGATTGTTGCGGTGCGTTTTGACCGCCACCAGAGGCTTGTTGCAACAGTTTAATCAAATTGGCTGCCTGGTTGCCGCCACCTGATAAGGCATTACATTTTGCACACATACGCGAGTACCCCCATTGGTTTTTATGCCTACACTGAACCAGAAAACACCGACACACAACCACACCCACCGTCCCGAAGAGCGGGATTGGGTTTACCTTCGCATCCCATCCCATTCCCAAGCGGGGGAGGAGGAGGGCCGATGTCTCTGTATGGGCATAAACGCTAAATGATTGGTTTTTGTTCTAAACATAATATTAAACTGGTTTCTCTCCCCCTACGACGGAATGGTGATAGGACCCTGGCGGTTGGCGCGGTAGTGGGGTGACATAATCTCGACGTGTGCGGCGGCAAACTGGTCTTGAATGTGCTGGTGGAGATCGGAATAAATTTGGGCCATTTTATGCGGGTGTTTGGTATAGGCACGCAGCTCGTAGCGTACGTAAAAATCGTCCAGGGCGGTCTGGTATACCTGGGGTTCGGGTCTGTCCAGTATCAGGTCGGTTTGGGCGGCGGCATCCTGCAGTAGTTGGTGTACTTGTCGCCAGGGCGTGTCGTAGCCGATGGTCACGTTGGTATGCAGTACCAGGCCGTCTCCCTTGCTCGACAGGTTGGTATAGTTAATGGTGGGGTTGGCCAGGATGGCGGAATTGGGGATGGTGACTTCTTCGTTGTTGATGGTTTTCAGGCGGGTGACGAGCAGGGTTTTTTCAATCACGTCACCCATGATTTGGTTGGTCTCGATTCGGTCGCCCACCTCAAAGGAGCGCATATAAATCAGGACGATGCCGGCAATGACATTGGCAATAGCCCCGGTTGACCCCAGCGATAGCAGCACGCCTAGAAACACGCTAATGCCCTTGAAGGCCGGGGAGTCGAAACCGGGTAACAGCGGAAAAACCATAACCAACACAAACAGGATGGTCAGGAAGCGCACGATGCTGTAGGTCGGTTCTGCCCAGTCCTTGTGGAACCCCTTGAACAGGAGTTTTCCCTCGGAGATGGCTGTCAACAGAAGTCGGATAATTTTTAAGGCGTGGTAGCTGACGAACACGATCATCAGGATGGAGAAGAGGTTGGGCAGGTAGGCCACAAACAGGGCCCAAAAGGAGCCGATAATCTGGAAGACAAACTGCAGCAGCAGTTTGGTAATACCCCGGGTTTGGTCGAAAAAGCTGAATACAATGGAAAAATAGGCGTAGGTAATCAAGACGAGGGCAAAGGTGTAGATGGCCCGAAGCAGGTGCAGCAGGGTTTTTGCCAGCTGGGCACCCTTAACGAGTTCGAGGCCTCGAAATGTTACGTTGGGGAAGCGTTGGGGGTGCGTTTCAAGGGGTGTGGTGGCCAGCTTAAAAAAGCGGGTGACCGTGCCTATGGCCAGGGGCAACAACAGGGTAAGCACCAGTGCCCCGGCAATACCGAGAACCTGGTAGGTCTGCACAAAATGGGCCATGGACGTTAGGTTGGCTAAAATGACACCACGCCTCCCTTTTTAAATCGCTTGCCGGATTGGACCCCGCCGAAGTGGGAATATCCGCTGGCTTTACTATAGTGTAAAAATGAACCGCTTCCTAGTTCAAGCGGGCTGGTCAAGCTTTCCCTATCTCTTGGATGCCTGAAGCCGTCGAGGGCGCTATCGACAATGGGATAATTGGACAATGGGGGCACGCGGTCTATAATGTATCGGGTGTCTGTACCGGATGCCCAATCAGGCACCCCAAACCGATTGCCGAGTCGATTATCGAGCCAATTATCGGACCAATTTATCTAAGTGTGTCCGGCCACCGGTCAAGAGGCCCTCTCCGTTTGAATTTTGTGTAAGCTTTACGTGAAAGGTATAGGTTCATGACGATACACCGCCAAACCGTGGTACGGACAATCCTTGGTTTTGCGCTTATCGGGGGACTGGCTTGCTCAACCCTGGCTATAGCCGAAGCTACAGGTGCACTGCAGCTCCCTTTTAAATACGCCTCGTATAAATCGGCCCAACATGCCGGTTCGTTTATCCATTTTCGGATGGTGCACCGCAAGCTGGGCGGACATATGGCGTCCAACATCGATGGCGTGGTCAAGGCGTTCTCTGTTACGGGGCATCTGGAAAAAGAAATCTTGGATCATGCCGCCGTCTCGTTTCGGGTGCAAGACATGGACACGGACAATGGGACGCGCGATCATAAAATGACTACCGACTCCCTAAAATCGTCGTCTCACCCGATGATTCGGGTAATCTTTAACAAGCCTTTGAATCTGGGTAGCCAAACGGTGCCGGGAACCATGGAGATTTTGGGAAACAAAAAGCCCGTGACCTTGCCCATTACCATCAAGAAAACAGGCACCACCTACCAGGCCAACGGCAAAACCACGGTCACGTTTTCCGGCCTGGGGGTTCCCAAGCCCGGTTTTATTTCGGATGCCATTGCTTCGGTGGATGACGCCATTACCATTACGTACCAGATTGTGGCCAACGAAGACCAGTTCTAATTGACGCTTTTTTAATCGGAGAAACCGTATGCCCCCCGCTACCTCGTTTGCCTTGCCCAGTGTTCAGGAAAAACCCACGTACGTGCAAAACCTGTTTGCACGGGTGGCATCCTATTACGACCTGATGAATGATGTCATGTCCTTCGGCCTGCATCGCCTTTGGAAACGACAGGCATGCCGAAAACTGGCCTTGCCTCGCAATGGCCGGGTGCTCGACGTGTGCAGCGGCACCGGTGATTTGGCCGTGATGCTGCATCGGCAATACCCCACCGTGGCCATTACGGCCCTGGATTTTTGCCCGGAGATGCTCGCCATTGGCCGGAAACGGGCAGAAGCCCAAGGTGTGCCCGCTATGTTCGAGCAAGGCGATGCGTTGGCACTGCCCTATGCCGATAACGCGTTTGATGGCGTTATTATCGGGTATGGCCTGCGCAACGTGGCCCATTACGATCGTTGCCTGTCCGAGATGGTGCGGGTGGTCAAGCCGGGCGGGTATGTGGTGGTGCTTGATATGAGCCATCCAAAAGGTTTGGCCAATGTCATTTCCGGCTTTTACCGGTTTACCATTATGCCGCTGATGGGCAAGTGTGTGGCCAACGATCCCGATGCCTACCGCTACCTGGCCAACTCCATTTTCTTTTACCCCGACCAGTCGAAGCTGGCCCACATGATGGCCGAGGCCGGGCTGGGGCATGTGGCCTACGAAAACAAACTGGGCGGCATTTGCGCCCTTCATTGGGGGCAGAAGTCGGTGGACAGCCCGACCTGATGGCCACTGCACCACCGACATCGCCGACCGTCAACAACGACTTTTACAACGATCTGGGGGCCCACTGGTGGTCGGCCACGGATCACATGATTACCTTTCTGCGTCATGAAAGCGTCATTCGCCTGGACTTTATTGGCCAGCACCTGCCCCCCGATGGGCGGGCGTGCCGCCTACTCGATTTGGGCTGCGGGGCCGGGTTTATTTCCATCCCGCTGGCCCAGGACGGGCACCAGGTCACGGCGGTAGACTGCTCCCGCACGTCGTTGGATGTGTTGCTGCAGGAAGCCGAAAAACGTGGCTGTGCCCAAAACATCACGGTGGTCGAGGCGGATTTGCGCCACCGCCTGCCGGTACCCGATGACTTCGACATGGTGTTGGCCATGGATATCCTCGAGCATGTCGATCAACCGCAGCAGGTCATTGCCAAAGCGGCTGGGCATCTGAAGCCGGGGGGTCGGTTTTTGTACCACACCCTGAACCCAACCGTCTGGTGCTGGCTGGTTTATTTGCAATTGGGGCCTCGGCTGATTCGCCATAGCCCGAAGGATTTGCACCGGTGGGATCACAATATTCCGCCAGCCCATCTTCTGGGTTGGCTCGAAGTGGCGGGGTTGCTGTCCCACCCGCCGCGCGGGGTTCATGCCCCCCTGTTTCAGCGGGCTACCTGGGATCTGT
>JAGQHJ010000169.1 GCA_020431915.1 Cyanobacteria bacterium HKST-UBA04
CATTGACAGGTATAATGTGGTTCTCTGCCCTGCGATCGGGTTTGTTGACTGATGTCGGTAATAGGTAATGAGTTGTATTTGTTTTCCATACCTCAAATGATGATGATATAACATACAAGCTAATAAACAGCCGATTTAATCCGTAACGCTTGATATCCACGCCACAGGCCTTATATTGTGCGCAACTCAAATAATAGTGATTATATTTAACCATGGCTGATTCATCTTACATCGTAAACGTTACAACCGACGCTTTTGAAACACAGGTTATCCGGGCCTCTTTCAACCATCCGGTACTGGTGGATTTTTGGGCGCCCTGGTGCGGCCCGTGCAAATCCCTGACCCCGATTCTGGAAAAACTGGCTGATGAATATGCCGGCGCCTTCATGCTGGCAAAAGTCAATACTGACGAAGAACAGATGTTAGCGGCCCAGGTTGGTGTACGCAGTCTGCCAACTGTGGTTCTCATCAAAGACGGTCAGCTGCTTGACCAGTTCATGGGCGCGCTTCCAGAAGGTCAGGTTCGGCAGTTTCTGGAACGTCATATCGAAAAACCGGTGGCCAGCCCGCTCGAACAAGCAGAAAGTCTGCTTGAGCGTGGCGAATTCGAGCAGGCTATTACTTTCCTGCG
>JAGQHJ010000170.1 GCA_020431915.1 Cyanobacteria bacterium HKST-UBA04
CGGGCGGGCCGTCCCGCGTCCGGGCAACCAGGCCGGCAATGTCGAGGTTTGGATTCTGCTTGGCATCTCGAAAATTCAGAACCCCGGCGTCCCCGCCGGGGTTCTGGTGAAACCAGGGCGAGCGGGCGTCGCAGCTTAGGCTGCTTTGCGCTCCTCGAAGGTCATCTGCATCAGATCGATCTGGGACTGGGCGGGCAGCTTGATGTCCTTCACGAAGCCCACTAGCGAGAAGAGCTTGATGGTCAGCCAAGTGACGTCGAGCTCATACCAGGCCAAGCCGTGGCGCGCCGAGGCCGGGTGCGCGTGGTGGTTGTTGTGCCAGCCCTCGCCGAAGGTCAGCAGCGCCACCCACCAGCTGTTCTTCGAGTCGTCGCGGGTGTGGAACCGGCGCGAGCCCCACAGGTGGGTCGCGGAGTTCACCAGCCAGGTCGCGTGCAGGCCGAAGACCACGCGGAAGAACACGCCCCACAGCACGTACGGCAGGCCGCCGAAGGCGTACAGCGCCAAGCCCAGCACGGTGACCGGAACCCAGTGGTACTTCGTCAGCCAGCGGTAGAAGGGGTCCTTGTAGAGATCGGGAGCGAACTTGCCCATCATCTCCGTGTCCGCGTGCTTGGCCTCGCCGAAGATC
>JAGQHJ010000171.1 GCA_020431915.1 Cyanobacteria bacterium HKST-UBA04
TCCGGCTGGTGGCCACGATCTGCACCTGGGGCGCGGCGGCCAGCAACGCGGCGATTTCCGGCGCCGCAGCTGCCACCTGCTCCAGGTTGTCGAGCAGCAACAGGGCCTTGCGTCCGGCGAGCCAGGCATGGAGCGCGCCCGCCAGGTCCAGCCCGCCGCCCTCCCGCACGCCGAGCGCAGCAGCCAGGGCCGGGAGGAACTGGCCAGGGTCCCGCACTTCTTCCAGCGGCACAAACCAGACGCCGCCAGGGTAGTCATCCAGCAGGTCTGCGCCGGCCTGCAGCGAGAGATGCGTCTTGCCAACGCCGCCGGGGCCGGTCAGCGTCAGCAGGCGCGTGGCCTGGTCTTGCAGGAGGCGGCGCATCTCCGCCAGCTCCTGCTCCCGTCCCAGCAGCGGCGCGGGCAAGACCGGCAGGTTGCCCGGGTTGCCCTGCAATGTCTTGATCGGCGGGAAGGTGGTAGGCAGCCCGGCGATATCAAGCTGCCAGACGCGCTCTGGCCCGAGCAGATCCCGCAGGCGATGCTCCCCCAGATCGCGCAGGGTAACGCCTTCCGGCCAGCGCTCGGCCACGGCCTGGCGCACGGCGTTGGAGATCAGCACCTGGCCGCCATAACCCGCGCTCATGAGG
>JAGQHJ010000172.1 GCA_020431915.1 Cyanobacteria bacterium HKST-UBA04
AATCCGGGTTGGCGGCGTTGATCTCCAGCACATCCCCGCGCATCTGCGTCAGCTTCAGGTTGTCTGGGGTATCAATGGCCACCAGCCGTCCACCGCTGATAAAGCCAATGCGCTGGCAAAGCTCTGCTTCATCCATATAGTGCGTAGTCACCAACTCCGTTACGCCCTCTTTGGTCATGGCGTAGATCAAGGTCCAGAAGTCGCGGCGGCTGATTGGATCGACGCCCGCCGTTGGTTCATCTAAAAAGACCACCTTGGGCCGATGCACAATGGCGCAGCCCAGGGCCAGCCGCTGCTTCCAGCCGCCGGACAGATTGCGCGTCAGCGTATCTTCACGGCCATCTAGACCGGCCATGTGAATAATCTCGGCCAGCCGCTGCCGCAATTCACGTCCGGCCAGGCCGTAGACCATGCCGTAGAAGCGAATGTTTTCGGCGGCGGTCAGGTCGTTGTAGAGCGTGAATTGCTGCGACATATAGCCGACGACGCCGTGCATGGCTTTGGTCTGCGTGGCCGAGTTTAGCCCCAATACATATGTGCTGCCGGATGTGGGGTGAAGCAAGCCGAGCAACATGCGGATGGTCGTCGTTTTGCCCGCACCGTTGGGGCAAAAAAAAAAAAAAA
>JAGQHJ010000173.1 GCA_020431915.1 Cyanobacteria bacterium HKST-UBA04
CGACAGAGACCTCTTTCATTTACATGGACTCCAGACTTGCCAACTTCTTGGACATCGCGGCCATCTGAGCTTTAAGGTCTTTGATCGCGATATCTTTTTCTGTAGACTTTAACGTGACGGAGTAACCGTTTTCCACCTGGGCAAAGGTGTAGTTATCTTGGCCTGTCCGTAATCGCGAAGCATACGACGGATCAATATCAAGCAGGGCTGACAGTACGGAGTTAGAGGGGATGAATCCGAGAGCACATGCGGCCTCGAATTTCTCACGAGTAGTTTTCTCAGATCGGACGTTACCGTTAACAACAACAACAACATCATCATCATCATCATCATCATCATCATCATTCTTGTGAGCAAAGCATGATGATTTAATACCGGCAACAATCTTCCTGCCGGCCAAGACTTCTGGCGACTCGTACAGGCCGCCGTTTTTGGCATAATCAAGGCTCGCCTTAATTAAATCTAAGCCCTCTGGACACACCGAATCCGCATACCGTTTCGCATCAGCCTTGCGATGCCCGTAGGTGTTTTTTGTAGTCCTACTCCATCCCTCTTCGTAAGCCGACAGGTAGAACTCGACAACATTACTGTAATCCAGGGTATTTTTATTATTACTCACTA
>JAGQHJ010000174.1 GCA_020431915.1 Cyanobacteria bacterium HKST-UBA04
TATCGGATTTGCCGCCAGAAGGGAACGGAACCGGCCTTCACCGGTGATTATCACGACTGTCACGAACCGGGCGTTTACCGTTGCGCATGCTGCGGCGCCCCGCTGTTCGATGCCGAGACCAAGTTCGATTCCGGCACCGGTTGGCCGAGCTTCTAGGAGCCGGTGGAGGCGGAGAAGGTGGCCACCGCCGAGGATCGCGGTTTGTTCATGCGCCGCACCGAGGTGTTGTGCGCGGACTGCGGGGCGCATCTGGGCCATGTATTCGACGATGGCCCGGCCCCGACCGGCCAGCGCTATTGCATCAACTCGGCGGCGCTGAAATTAGGTGACAAAACGAAAGAGTGATCCGGTGGGCGGGTCGAGGCATGGCCCGCCGGGAAATTGCTTTATCGCTGGGCGGTGATGCTTTCCAGCACAAAACCGCAGGCCGCCGGCAGTTTGTCCGCGGACGGCGGCCGAGGTTTCCGGTGGGGACGCGGTGACAGTATCGACTGCACGATGTCTTGCACCCAACTGGCCAGATTGGTGTCGCAACCGTCATTGAGCGGGATCGGTTTTTGCGATGTGCATTGATGGGAATCGGGCGGGCAAGCCAGCCGGACGTGAAAGTGAGCGTCGGG
>JAGQHJ010000175.1 GCA_020431915.1 Cyanobacteria bacterium HKST-UBA04
CCCTTTACTCTCGTCTCTCTGTTGTCCTTTAACAGCGATGCACCGGGATTTAAATAGCTCCCGGTCAAAGTACCACTGTTGCCCGCGTTTGATGCCGTCATAGTCTTTATACCGTTTAGGGGCGTGATTTCGGAGATAACTAAGGGAGTAATCAAACTCCTCGGCTAGTTCCCTCAGGGTGCTATAGACCCTCCCCTCGTAAAGTATGGACATAAGTGCCTCCTTGCAATATCTTGCAATATCTTACAATAAAAAACCTTTCCACGGTGACGCAGAAAGGGCAACAAAGGATAGAGAGTTAGAGTTCAAGGGTATAATACCACACCCTCAACAAAATGCAACCTATGCTTTGTCTGCCAGTTTCTGCTGTTTGTCTTTGAGTTTAGTCAGGACCCGGCGAATCTGCCTTGGGCGAACGCGGTGTTTGTGGGCTGTACGGTATATGTCAGACAGCTCAATCGTCTGTCTATCGTGGTTTTCGAATATATCCAGTACTGCTTGCCCCACTCGCTTGTTGGGGACTTTGACCGTGGCGACCATATTGTCCAGGGTGGTTGTTTCCAAGTACATCACGATATCCTCATTAAGGTTGCCCGAATCCACCAGTAGAT
>JAGQHJ010000176.1 GCA_020431915.1 Cyanobacteria bacterium HKST-UBA04
CTATGCCGTTCCGTGGGGACGATTGGCGCTGTTGGGGGCTGGCATTCTTGTCACGGGGACTCTGGTCAGTGGGTGGGTCGGGCACTGGGGAGCCAGCCTGAAGGGAGAACGCGAGGGATGAAACGAGGGATCATGTTCCTGGTGATCATGGGAGTGGGCCTGTCTGCCTCCCTGTGGGCGGGGGTGACTGCCGATGGATTCGCGTACGCGACGCCAAACCCGTCATTTCAGTTCCCCCGCGATCACGGAAGCCACCCCGAATTTCGAATTGAGTGGTGGTATTATACCGGCCATTTGTTCGCGGCATCAGGCCGCCGGTTCGGGTTTGAGGCGACGTTTTTCCGCTATGCCCTCCACCCGGGTGGTGATCATGCGGGGAGCGCTTTTGGAACCAATCAACTCTTCATGGCCCACATGGCTCTCACCGATGTCGAAGGGCAGACCTTTCTCTACGAGGAGCGACTGCACCGGGATGGGTGGGAAGCCTGGGCGAAGGAGGGCGAGCTTGATCTTCGCAATGGCAATTGGTCGGTTACCATGAGCGAGGATGAAACCATGACCCTGAAGGGCAGCATTCGA
>JAGQHJ010000177.1 GCA_020431915.1 Cyanobacteria bacterium HKST-UBA04
CGGCACCGGCATCAACACGCACCCGAAATTCGCCGGGCTAGTAGCGAAGAAGCTTTCGGCGATGACGAAGACGAAGCTAAGGGAAGCGGACAATCACTTCGAGGCCCAGGGCTCGAAGGACGCGATGGTTTCGGCGAGCGGGCAGCTCAAGACGCTGGCCGTATCGCTCATGAAGATAGCAAACGATATAAGGTGGCTCGGGAGCGGCCCACGCTGCGGCATAGGCGAGCTGCTCATCCCGCCGGTTCAGCCCGGCTCGTCCATTATGCCGGGCAAGGTTAACCCGGTAATCCCCGAAGCTGTGTGCCAGGTAGCGGCGCAGGTCATCGGGAACGACCTTACGATAACCATAGGCGGGCAGTTCGGGAACTTCGAGTTAAACGTCATGATGCCGGTGAAGGGACACAACCTCCTCCAGTCGATAGAGCTCCTGGGGAATGCGTCGCAGGTATTCGTCGACAAGTGCATAAAGGGCATCAAGGCCGACAAAAAGCGCTGCGAGGAGATGATAGAGAAAAGCCTCGCAATGTGCACGAGCCTCGCGCCGGTGATCGGCT
>JAGQHJ010000178.1 GCA_020431915.1 Cyanobacteria bacterium HKST-UBA04
AGGCCTAAAGGAAGCCCCCTCAGGCAGCCGGACATTTCGATCACCCCGCCGGTTTTTGTTAGGCTAACGCCTCGGCAACCCTTAGACAACCCTCAGACAACCCTTAGGCAACACTTAGGCAATCCCATTGAATGGTAACCCCACTCACAGCCACCGCCCCCTTTTTCCCCGGCCGTCCTGCGCCCTCACATCAAGTATTCCGACATCAGGTGTCCCAACGACGCCGGACACAGCCGGGCATACCCTCCCTCACCGCCAAAACCCGGTTTGGCGAGACCGCCCCCTCTATTGAAGGCCTGAACGAAGCGGAATCAAAAGCGGTTTGCACCCTGTTTGACCGGACAACCTACGGCATCAACCCCTATCGGCGTTTCACCGGGCCTATCGAATACAGCGAATACACGACCCGGCTGCCGCTGTTCAACAACCACACGTCGTTCGACAACATGGTGGGTACCACCGCCCCCCATGCCTACGGCGAATGTGCGTACCTGACGGCCCTGGCCTACCAGAGCCTGAAACCGCCCCTGGAAAACCG